>CALHUZ010000449.1 GCA_938039305.1 uncultured Saprospiraceae bacterium | reverse complement strand
TATTTCAAAGAACTCAACTGATGTAGCCAATAAACTCTGACCATCATCTGCATATATATTACCTCGCTGTGTCTTGAGCGGACGCCACTCTAAGTATCTCGTCTCTTTCTTCGCTCTCCACTTATCACCTTCTACGATAGATATTTTTGCTACCCTAAAGACGATGAGCAGTGCAAACAAGAAGAAAACCAGCAATACCGCATAAGCACGATACAACAACTCATTCTTCCTATTCAACTCGGCCATTATATTTTTTCAATTTTCTTAGGCATATGAATTTCATCGTTCATATCCATTCCCTTCACATCTTTCGCCACTTCGTACAGCGTACCTTCGTGCTGCACATCTCTTTTTATCGAGATATACTCTCTACGTATATCTTCTATCTCCCTATGCTTCTTATCTATCATTCTAATTTTACGCTCTGCACTATGCACAGTGGCGATATAACACAGAACCAATAGACACACAAGCCCAAAGTAAGGCACCCAACCATACAGCTTGGACATCTTGATACGTTTGCTCATCATTATAATTTCTCAATCACTCGGAGTTTAGCACTTGCCGCGCGACTGTTTCTATTTATTTCAATCTCTGAAGGCACTATAGGCTTTCGAGTTATTTGCTTTAGCTTACTTAGACTGCGTCCGTACTCATCAAATGTGCCATGCACACTTCCCTCTCCACGCATTGCCTTTTTTACAATCTTATCTTCTAAAGAATGATAAGTAATCACCACTAATCTTCCTCCAGTTTTAATCAACTTAATAGCTCGCTGCATAAACAACTCAAGCGTTCCCACTTCGTCATTAACCTCTATACGCAAGGCCTGAAAAACCTGTGACGTATACCTCTGTCGATCGCCTCTATACAACCTCCCTATCAAATCAAGTAGATGCTTTACTTCTACAATTGCCGAAACCTTCCGAACTTCACATATCGCCTTACTGAAAGTCTTTGCATTTCTAAGCTCTCCATATTCGGAGAAGATCTTTTGCAATTCCGCCTGACTATATGTAGCCAATACTTCAGCAGCGGTAAGTGAGACATCTTGATTCATACGCATGTCTAACTTGCTGTCAAAACGATAAGAAAAGCCCCTCGATGGTTCATCAAAATGAAATGACGATACACCCAAGTCTGCCAATATCCCATCCACTTCAGACAATTGATAATACTTCATGAAATGCGAGATATACTGAAAGTTGCCTCGCACGAAAGTAAATCTCGTGTCATCTATAGAATTAGAAATAGCTTGCTCATCTTGATCAAATCCGAATAGTCGCCCTTTGGCATTCATCCGGTCCAAAATCGGTCTGGAATGTCCTCCGCCTCCAAAAGTCACATCAACATAAACCCCTTCAGGCTTAATACTTAAATTGTCGATACACTCTCTCAGTAGAACTGGAGTATGATAAGTATGAGTTTGATCGTTCATTATACATCAGCATCATCACCAAAAACTTGGTCGGCTATGCTTGAAAAATCCTCTGGCTCCTGATCTATCATTCCTTCGTATCGCTTCTTTGACCATATCTCTATCTGATCTTGGTAAGCAAAAAGAACAACTCCATCTTCGATTCCTGCATACTCAAGTAGGCTTTTGGGTACCAACACTCGATCTGCTTTGTCCAGATTCACCTCAGTAGCGCCGCGGTAGAAATACCTTATCACCTGGCGGTGCTGCTTTTTGTAAATGTTCAATTGATTTATCTCTTTCGTCTTTCGATCCCAAACTTCTTTAGGATACATTATAAGGTGCTGCTCAAAACCTCTATTCACAGTAAAATTTAGATTGGCACCCCCGATCTGTCGGATCAGTGCAGACGGCAGCCGAATTCGACCTTTCGCGTCTATCTTACAATCATATTCTCCTGTAAAGTGGTACAAGCTTTTCGCCTTATGATACAAATGTAAGCTCCGTTTCCCACTTTCTCCCACTATCTACCACAAAAAGAATAATACACATCGAATTTTTCATAATATATACACCGTTATAAGCGACATGATTACAGTTTATAACTCGATGTATTATGAATTACTCCTCTCAGGTTCTAAAGGGAGCTCTCAGGTAGGTTCAATACTTACGTATTACGATCAAAAATAATATATTATTAGATGGTAAGCAATAGGTTATGACATATATGGCCATTTTCAAACCATTACCGATTTAGTGCTTTCACACTAGTTAAAATCAATTGATTATTGAAAAACTGGTACGATAATGGTACTACACATGGTAATATATCATAATATGATAAAGCATCTAACAACCATAGTAGGCTTGATTCTATTATTTTCAGTGTTTTGCTCAGCCCAATCTCCCGTTGGGCCGCAAGCTCCCCAAGCTGTACTTGGCATTTCTAAGTATGCTATTAAGGAGCCATCTAACATATGGATACTAGATCTCGTTGATAGCCTCAGAAACAGCACCACATTATGTGTGGATTGTATGTCTCCCCCAACTTTCAAAAGATATCATGACAAATACGGCGATGTTCTCTACCGATTGAGATATGCTTATGATGACAATAGCTCCTTCATCATGATTTACAATGAATCAGGAACATCAATAGCCCATTGCTTCATTGACGAAGAAATTAATGACTGCAATGACTTCGAAGCGTACACCGATTTTACTTTTACGAGTAACCTAATGAATATATGGTCTTGTAAAAATGGATTTAATTGTGTGGCTAAAGACTCGCTGGGTCTTTTTCGTGCTTATGAAATATTCGCGTCAGGTTCAGAATGCCAAGATAAGACACGAGAGCTTTCAGTAGATGCTCCTTTTGAAAGTTATGAATGGTCAACCGGCCAAGGCATGAGATCTCTCAAAAGCAATCTGATGGCTGATAAATCCGATACCTATACCATACAAGTACAAGATCACGATGGCTGTTTTGATGAAAAAAGCATGCAAATCCATGTTTACGTTGAAAAAGAGATTCCGATAGAAGGTGATAAAATCTTGTGTGTCGGCGAAATATCCAGCTTATCCTCATCAGGATTCTCATCATATGCATGGTCTACTGGAGATACCACCTCAAATACCGTAATAGCAGATGCTGGAACAGTATCGGTGACAGTGACTAATGAACTAGGCTGCATAGATTCAATTTCTACGGAAGTAAGAAAAATAGAAGGCCGATCTATTAGAGTAAGAGCTGGTGAAGATTTGTTTTATAGGGACCAAGTGATCCCTATCAATTTAGAATTAGAAGGTTTTGCAAATACTCAAATTCACGATATCCTTTGGCAGAGCTTAGGTGAGTTGACTTGTGATGACTGTCTCACGCCTTTCGGCAAATTCACTGAGGACAGTGACATATTAGCCATAGTTACCGATGAACACAACTGTTCGTACGAACACTCAGTCTTAGTAGAGCCTGAATTCGCATACAAGGAAGTCTATGGCGCTAATATATTTACACCAGACGGCGACGGAGACAACGACACTTTTATGGTTAGAAGTCGAGATGGCGCCGCTATTGTCCACCAATTCAAAGTATTCAATCGCTGGGGAGTCCCTCTTCATGATGTCGGGAGACACTTGATTAATGACGAGTCAAAGGCTTGGGGAGGAATGATCAACGGAAATCTACTTCCTGGTGGAGTGTACGTTTATATGGCCGAGGTAGAATTCATAGATGGGACGATCGAGCACATCACAGGAGATATACTTTTAGTTAGATAGGTTCTGTCTATCAGATCAAGGTCTTAGAGAAGGTGCCTCTTGCAAAGGAATTAAAGACCTATTTATTCGCGTAGTACTTTTTGATATTGCGCATCCTTAGATTTAATACACCGATCACAGCTTCTTTAATAATGCCTGCGCTCATTTTAGAAACGCCCAGTTCTCGCTCTTTAAAAGTGATAGGTACTTCTTTAAGGCTAAAACCCAGCTTCCAAGCCACATACTTCATCTCTATCTGAAAAGCATATCCTGTAAAGCCGATCTTATCTAAGTTAATCGCCCTAAGCACTTTTGCGCTATAACAAATGAATCCTGCAGTAGCATCTTTGATTGGCATGAAGGTTAGCATCTGAACATATAAAGAGCCACCTTTAGAAATTAGAATTCTATGCTTAGGCCAATTTTCAAATCCTCCTCCAGATACATATCTTGAACCTATAGAAAGATCTGCCCCCTCGATACATGCTTGCCTGAGACGAATCAAGTCTTTAGGATTATGGCTAAAGTCAGCATCCATCTCTGATATATAATCAAAGTTATGCTCAAGAGCATACTTGAAGCCTGCGATATACGCTGTCCCTAATCCTAACTTCCCCGCTCGTCTTAATATATGAATGCGATTAGAGGAATCTGCCTCTATCATTTCGATAACTAGATCGCCCGTACCATCAGGAGAGTTATCATCTACTACCAATACTTCCATAGCGGGAAGAGACAAAACCACTTCTATGATAGAAGAGATGTTTTCTTTCTCGTTATAGGTAGGGATAATGACTAAATGCCTCACTTATATATTCGGTTAGCCTACAATATTAGTTAATTTTTTAATATGTAGTGCAGCGATGCGCGGGCCTTTATATCACTTAACTTGACCTAATTAGAACATTTTAGACTCGAAGACTATCTCATAAGCCAACTCAACTATATCTTCTTCTTGTGGTTTAGCATAATAATCTCCATCGTTTCCGTAGGGAGTGCGATGATCTTTAGCCGTTAAAGAGTACGGTTTGCTATCAAGATATCTGAATCCATCTTGAACTTCTAACACTTGTTGCATCATATAAGCTGTTGCACCCCCTGGTACATCTTCATCCAAGAAGAGGATTTTATTGGTTTTTCTTAGCGAATTCACGACTACCCTTTCTAAATCAAATGGAAGCAAGGTTTGAACATCAATGACTTCCATGTTAATGCCAAATTCTTTCAACTTCAAAGCTGCCTTCATGGCATATCGGATACAACTACCATAGGACACTAAAGTCAGATGCTCTCCTTCGATAAGCACCTCTGGGATGCCAAGCGGAACCGTATAGGTCCCCATATTTGACGGAAGTCTTTCCTTTAGTCTATACCCGTTCAGACATTCTATGATGATACCCGGATCGTTGCCGTGTAACAATGTATTGTACATACCGGCAGCTTGCACCATGTTACGTGGCGTCAAGATGTGGATGCCCCGTAGCGAATGAATCATCATACCCAGAGGCGATCCAGTATGCCAGATTCCTTCAAGTCTATGCCCCCTTGTTCGGATGATCATAGGGACTTGCTGTAGTCCATCACTGCGGTATCTCAACGTTGCCACATCATCTGTCAGAAAGGGCAATGCATATGCTAGATAATCTAGGTATTGGATCTCAGCGATAGCCTTTAATCCACGCATAGCAAGTCCAGCCCCTTGCCCCATGATAGACCATTCTCTTATACCTACATCAAAAACACGTGATTCGCCATACTTCTTCTGAAGGCCAGCCATACCTTGATTTACATCGCCGATCTTCCCTACATCTTCTCCAAATGCCACTAAATCATCATGTTCCTCTAATGCCTTATCAAAGAAGGCATTAATGATTTGATATCCTGGTAGCTCCACTGCATCATCATTATATTCGGGATGTATCACAGGAACTTGAAGGGGTGATCCGGGACCTTCTGAATAGAGATGAGTACCGAAGTCTTTTTTTATGGCCTTGGTGTGCTTTGTAATAAATTCTATGATTTCTTCTGGTAGCTCTACTTCTTGAGCATGAAGCACATAAAGACATTGCCTCGCTACTTGGAGCACCTCTCCTCTCGTAGGAAAAACAAGTTCTTTTAACTCATTTTCATGTTTTTTTAGCTCAAGTGTTTCATCCTCACCTAAACCACTTTTCTTAAAAATGTCCAGCAGTTCGGCTCTACAATCATCGTTAGGATTCTGAAAGCTTTTCCAAGCTATCTTCTTTCTCTCACTTATGAAAGACCTGGCCTCTCTTTGCATTTCATCTATGCGCTCTTTAGATAGGATATTGTTCTTTAATACCCATTGTATCATTCGAGCATTGCAGTCGTATTCTTTCTCCCAGTTCAATCGTTCCTTTGACTTATACCTTTCATGTGAACCTGAGGTACTATGGCCTTGTTGCTGTGTTAACTTCTGGACATGAACTACTGCGGGAATGTGTTTTTTTCTAACTTTTTTAGCCGCTTTCTCAAATGTCAAGCACAACTGTTGATAGTCATACCCATTGACAGTGTAAAGATCTATTCCATCTCCATTCTCATCCCTTAAGAATCCCTCTAAGGCTCTGGAGATACTTCCTTTCACAGTTTGTTTTTCTACCGGAACAGAGATGCCATAGCCATCATCCCAAACAGCTACCAAAAGCGGTATCTTTTCTACAGCGGCAGCATTGATAGTTTCCCAAAATATTCCTTCACTTGTACTCGCATCACCTATGGTACAAAAGCAAATTTCGTTGCCGTTGTCTGAGAACTGGCCATGTGTTTTTTGAAGATTAAGTTCTCTATACTTTTTCGACGCATAGGCAAGACCGAATGCCCTTCCCATTTGACCCGCAGTGCAGCTGATACCCGAACTTATGTTGTATTGATCCATATGATTAGACCAGGATCCTTCTGAATCAAGATATGGCGTTGCAAAATGGCCTGTCATTTGTCGCCCCCCAGAGAATGGATCGCCGTTAGGATCACTATACATCTGGGCTAAGAACTGCTCGGGGGTAGATATACCCAAAGCCATCATTAAAGTCTGATCTCTGTAGTAACCTGCCCGATGATCTCCTTTCTTAAAGGCTCTTGCCATGGCTATCTGCGCTAACTCTTTACCATCTCCAAATACGCCAAATTTTGCCTTGCCCGTTAGGACTTCTCTCCTACCCTGAAGGCTCAATTCTCTACTGACCAAGGCCATCCAGAGATCCTTGATTACATCATTGATAAACTCCTTCTTCTTTCCACCATCCTTATATAAGATCTTGTCAAGAATAGGGCTATCTAACGACTGAGGAAAGTACATATAGGTTGATCTTTGAGCTTACAAAAATAGACTCTTTGGCCCATCTTTGCACAACCAAATGCCCTTTGAGGCATAAATAAAGTGGTAGACACCATCGCCTATGCTATGATTAACAAATCCATAACTGTACTCTTCTCAACAATTCTTTCATAAGAGCTATGGATTCTTTATCTTTGTATCAATAAATTATACATGATGAATATATTTAAACTGTTCTTAATATTAAGCCTTTCGTTAGGTTTCGGTTTTGCAGGACAATCTCAAGCAGAAACTGAAGCTATGGAGATTGCAACTGAAGGCCCAGTAATGTCTTTTGATAACTTAGTAGTAGACTACGGAGAGATTCAGCAGCACGGTGATCCACTTAGAGTAACTAAGTTCACTAACACTGGAACATCACCTTTAGTAATCAAAAATGCAAGAGGAAGCTGTGGTTGTACAGTACCTACGTATCCCAAGCAACCAGTGATGCCTGGAGAGACTGCTGAGATAGAGATCAGATATGATACTAAGAGATTAGGAAGGATTAACAAAACTGTGACGATTACAACTAACCAAGGAGGCGATCCAATCGTACTTAAAGTATTAGGAAATATATCTAAAGCAGCGACCGAAGAAAGTGTACCTAAGCCAAAAACTGGACTTTTTAAGCCAGGAGGAGGTAAGTAGGTCATAAAAGACACAACTTTTAAAGCCGAAAAGCATTCAATGTTTTTCGGCTTTTTTAATTTCAAACAGTCATTAACACCATGATAATCGTACTATCTCCAGCCAAATCTTTGGATCTCACTCCTATTTCACAAGAAGATCACACACTGCCAGCCTTAGCGACTCAAGCAAACAAACTGGCCAAAGTGCTTAAGAAGAAAGATGTATCAGACTTGAGATCACTCATGTCCATAAGCGACAAATTAGCTACGCTTAATGTAGAGCGGTTTCAGTCTTATAAAGTAAGGTCTAATGCTTCAACTGGAAAAAGAGCGATAGACACCTTCGTAGGAGACGTCTATAGAGGCTTAGATGTCAGTGATTTTAGCAAAAGGGATTACACCTTCGCTCAGAAACATTTGAGGGTTTTATCAGGGCTATATGGTGTCTTACGCCCACTTGACCTAATGCAGCCTTATAGACTTGAGATGGGTACTAAACTGGCTACTGACAAAGGAAAAAACCTATATGAATACTGGGGCACAGCCATTACCAATGAAATCAACAAGAGCCTTGAAGAAAGTGGTCAAAACATATTAATTAATCTAGCTAGCGAAGAATACTTCAAATCAATACATAAAGATAAATTAGCTGGGAAGATCTTAACTGTGAACTTCAAAGAATTCAAAGGAGATAAATATAAGTTTGTTTCATTTACCGCCAAGGTGGCAAGAGGTATGATGGCGCGCTACATCATCAAGAATCGGATCAAGAAAATCGCAGATATAAAAGGGTTCAACGAAGATCGCTACTCTTTCAATGAAGAGCTTTCGTCTGACGACAACTGGATATTCGTCAGGTAAATAAGGCCAGCTCCCTCTATCTATACCTATCTCGATGTCATTAATCTATGAACTACGGCCATTCCTCGAATACACTCTCTTCTACTATATTTAAGTATTACTTTTATATCAATGGAAGCCCAAGAACTATATGAGCATGCACGGAAACGTGTTCAAAAACGTAAGAAGTTCTATTCTCACGTCATAACTTGGGTGGTCATGAGTATCTTTTTTATACTCATCAACTTAGCCACAACAGATTATTTCTGGGCCATATTCCCTATACTCTGCTGGGGAATTGCAGTGGCTTTTCATGGTATTAAAATCTTCACCAATGAATGGGAAGATGGAGAAATCGATCGTGAATATGAGCGCTTAAAAAGAAGAAAAAGAGCACTTCATCCAGAAGACGGTGATGAACAAGGAAGTTGGATAGATGATGACTTTGTATAAATCAACTTTGCTTAATCCAGTTGCTATCGCCATCTTTGGTCTACTATAGGAATAAAGATGCCCAAGAGCACTAAACCCGTCCATATCAAGAATTGGAGAGAAAAACTCCATGAAATCATTTTTGAGGCAGACACTTTCGAAGGAAAAGCCTTTGATGTTGTCTTACTCTTTGCGATCTTTCTGAGCATCATTGCTGTCTGTTGGGAAAGCCTACCAAATCTCGATGGTCGTACTAAGAGTTACCTTTACGCAATAGAGTGGGTATTTACTATATTCTTCACCATAGAGTATATCATCAGGCTCATCACAGTGAAAAAACCTTGGAAATATGCCACCAGCTTTTATGGTGTCATAGATCTTCTATCCATCATACCTACCTTCCTAAGTCTCGTAATTGTTGGAACCAACTCTTTGTTGATATTAAGGGCGTTGAGATTGCTCCGTTTGTTTAGGATCTTCAAGATGGTACCTTACTTAGATCAAGGTAACATCATCATTAAGTCTGTGCGGGCTTCGATGCCCAAGCTCATTGTCTTCGTATCGTTTATAATGATCATAGTGTGCATATCTGGCGCAGTCATGTACCTAGTAGAAGGATCAACTAATGAGGATTTTGATAGTATCCCTAGGAGTATCTACTGGGCTATAGTCACCGTCACAACAGTAGGTTTTGGAGATATAACACCACAAACCGCCCTGGGTCAGTTTCTATCTGCTATTCTTATGATCATTGGATATGCGGTCATAGCAGTCCCAACGGGCATAGTAAGTGCAGAAATAGTCAAAGGAGGTTCTACCCATGATGACGAGCCTCATGAGTATTCTACTCAGACTTGTAGGTATTGTAGTTTAGAAGGCCACGATACTGATGCTGTCCACTGTAAGTTCTGCGGAGAATTTCTTCATGCGGAAGACGAACCTGTTACCACCTGATCAAAGCACTTCCCCACGTAAAGCCACTTCCAAAAGCTGCTAAACACACGAGGTCTCCTTCCTTGATTTTGCCTTCATCTCTCGCTTCACATAAAGCAATAGGTATAGAGGCCGCGGTAGTATTGCCATACTTCTGTATGTTATTATGCACTTGATCATCGTTCAAACCCAGCATCCTCTGTACAAACTGAGAGATCCTAAGATTCGCTTGATGAGGTATTAACATATCTATATCTGCGGCAGTATGATTAGTCTTATCAAGAGCTTCTTTTATTACCTCAGGAAATTTTGTAACGGCAGTCTTAAAGACTAAAGGCCCGTTCATGTTTGGATAGATCAGGTGATCATCAAGCATCTTTTGAGTGATATAAATTCCTCCCGGTTTATCATCTTCTGGAAATCCAAATTGCTCAAGACCAAGGTGATAACCTCCGTGAGAACCAGGTGTTATCATCGCTAATTCCTCCGCATTAGTTCCATTAGAATGAAGATGTGTAGTTAACACTCCTTTACTATTATCTTCTGTAGGTTGTAATAGAACCGCTCCTGCCCCATCACCAAAGATGACAGTGACATTGCGACCTCTTGTATTGAAATCCAGTCCCATACTATGCATCTCAGCTCCAATGACAAGTACATTTTTATACATACCTGTCTTCACAAATTGATCAGCCACAGAGAGTGAATATATAAAGCCGGAACACTGATTGCGTATATCTATGGCTCCTACTTCAGTATCCGTTATTCCCAATTCTCTTTGAACCAAAACGCCGCAACCAGGAAAGAAATAATCAGGACTCAGTGTGGCAAAAATGATAAAATCAACATCCTCCTTATTGATACCAGCATCTGCGATCGCCTTCTTCGCTGCTTCAGCTCCCATGGTAGTTGCCGTTTCTTTATGTTTTTCTGCATATCGACGTTCCTTTATACCTGTTCTTTCTTGGATCCAATCGTCAGATGTATCCATATACTGGGCTAAGTCATCATTGGTGACCACCTTCTCAGGGACATAATATCCCATACCCGCTATTTTACTGTTATACATGTCTATGATTTTAGATTGGGCAATATAGAAAGATAGTCATATAATCATGTCCCATCACTCTGTTTAAACGACCGTATTCTTCGTCATTCAAGATCATATTATGACACGTCACACCTATTTTTAGACTAATAAGCACAAATAGCCTTGTCTTGGTCTTTTCTTATATATATTTTTGGGTTATCAACAATTTGTTTCGTTTTCTACAACCTTTTTCATCCTGTTATGCGTTATGTCTTATCATAACCAGCACTGCATCCAATCACTTACCTATTTTTATGATTAAATCGATGAAGAGACTCTTACTTTTCCTAACCTTATCCTTTATATGTTTAGCACAAATACAAGGTCAGGGTGTAACGAAAGTTTCCGGTAAAATCTACGATGATCAGACAGGCGAAGCACTTGCCTTTGTCAATGTAATATTTAAAGGAACGAGCGTAGGTACCGCAACTGACTTAGATGGTTCTTTTGAGATAGAATCACGATTTGTCTCCGATTCACTTTGTGCTAACTTCTTGGGATTCAACGAATCTTGCATTTTCATTAACAAGGAAGAAAAAACCAGGAACATAGAAATTAGATTGACTAAAAAGGAGCTAACGCTTAAGAACGTTGTTGTCGTGGCTAAGCGTGGTAGATATAGCAAGAAGAATAACCCCGCTGTCGACCTTATGAGAAAGGTCATCGCAAATAAAAAAGACAATAGAATAGAAGGAAAGGATTTTTATGCTTTCGATCAACATGAAAAAATTCAAATTGATCTGAACAACATCACCGAAAATTTCAAAGACCGTAAAATCTTTAACAGTTTTGACATTCTTTGGGATTACATCGACACTTCAAATGTCAACGGAAAAGTATTCTTACCTGTCTTTCTAAGAGAAGTGAAAAGCGAAGTAGTCTATAGAAAATCACCCGAAGCTCGTAAAGAATATCAGAAGGCAATCAAGTTAACGAAGTTCGATGAACAGATGGATGATAAGAGCATCAATGATGTGATAGAATTCCTTTACAAGGACATAGATATTTATGACAATACAATCCCGCTCTTAGATCATAGTTTCATAAGTCCTATATCTCCTCTCGCTATCAACTTTTATAGATTCTACATATTGGATACAACCATGGTGAATGGAATGAGTAGTATCCGGCTTGGATTTATACCAAAAAACAAGGCTAATTTTGGCTTTACAGGTGACCTCTATGTTTCTAATGACGAGAGTCATACTGTCACGCGTGCTGACTTTGGAATCATAGGTGACATCCATCTTAATTTTATAAATGATATTCGAGTCAATCAAGATTTTGAACCTCTTGAAGATGGTTCTTTTGTTTTAACAAAAGATGAAGTAGTTGTTGATTATAGTGTAGCAAAAAACGGAATTGGTTTTTTTGGAACGAGGACAATCGGTTATGACAATTTTGATTTTAAAAAACATCCTAATCCCGACATCTATAATCACATAGAGAAAATCATAATTGCAGAAGATGCACTTGAATATAAAGAAGAATGGTGGGATGACAATCGCATCGTATCACTGACAGAAACTCAAGATGATTTATATGAGATGATTGATACGCTCATCAGTATGCCCGCCTATAAAAGATTAGTTACAGGGATCAGAATACTATCAAGTGGATACATACCTCTTCCTCGTTTTGATATAGGGCCTCTCCCTACATTTTATAGTTTCAATCAAGTAGAAGGATCTCGTCTAAGAATCGGTGGAGAAACTAATCTTAACTTTAGTAAAAACCTATTCATAGACGGCTATGGAGCTTATGGGTTTAGAGACAAGCGAGCAAAATATAAAGGTGGACTTACTTACAGTTTCAATAAAGACTGGAAGCGAAATCCTAGACATTATCTACGAGTCATCTATCAAAATGATGTGACTTTCCCTGGTCAAGATTTACAATTTTTACAACAAGACAATGTGCTTCTTTCTTTAAGACGAGGAGCGACAAATAATATGTTCTTAGATCGAGAACTTCGATTACAATATACCAAGGAGACACCTGGATTTGCATATGATATAACCATTGCTGACAAAAACAGGAGACCTTACGGAGATTTGGAATTGTCATATCTCGGCGAGAATGACGTCCGTGAATTCATTGATGAGATAGAGACCACTACGATTGGTCTAGCACTCGAATATGCACCTAACAAGCAATTCATACAAGGGCGACAATATCGAAGACCTATCATCAATGAACATCCAATATGGACGCTTCGATATGAAACATCAATCGAAGGATTATTAGGAAGTAACTATGGGTTTCATAAATTAGAATTTGGATTTTTCAAAAGATTCAACATGAGTATATTGGGCCATACCAACTTCGGTTTAGAAGTAACTAAGCTATGGGGAGATCTTCCATATACTGAATTATTCATCCCTGCGGCTAATCAATCTTTTGCTTACCAGCGAGAGTCATTTAACATGATGAACTTCTTAGAATTTGTGAGCGATCAACAAATATTTATCAGAGCAGAGCATTTTTTCAAAGGATTCATCTTTAACCGCCTCCCTCTTTTTAAAAAATTAAAATTAAGAGAAGTCGCAACCTTTAAGATGGTATACGGCTCACTAAGAGATTCTAACAACCCAACTATATCAGATGGAATTGCTGAGTTTGATAAGAATGAAGATGGGACTTCTCTGACCTATTTGTTCACAGATGGACCTTATATTGAAGGTAGTGTTGGACTGACAAATATCTTCAAAGTCTTGCGTATTGACCTTGTAAAGCGATTCAGTTATCTTGATCAACCTAACGTTCCTTCGCTTTTCAATACTAAAGGATTAGGCATCAGGGCACGATTCAAAGTTGAATTCTGACAATTTGAACTGGGACAGCGGCTATCTTAAAAGCACTAATGTCTTGATATCTTATACCTGAGAAAGTAAAAATCAACTACCTTTGAATGGCCTAAAGTGATATAGTGGAACACGAGTTAAAAAAGAAAATTTTCATTGACCCTGGTTCACAGGGTAGACCTTCTTGGTATCCTACACCACCTGAAGATCCAGATCTTCTATTTTATATCCAACGTAATCAAAATCAAGATGCTATCGTCTACAGGGTCAATCGGACATCAGAAGGTCTGATCTCTGACGATCTACCGATGGACGCCTATTGGATTCGCTTTACCGAAGGTGGTGTCCGCAAGGAGCTCAACGAATTTCAAAGCCGGCTGGCCTATGGCTATGATTCTGATAAGATCTCCAATGAACTTTACAGGTTTAGATTTGTATCGTATAAGGAACTGAATTTCTACGTCAATAAGATAGCTGATACGGATAGGTATAGAGTCGTTTATCAGCATGAAGGCCAAACTATAGCGCTTAAGTATATTTATGTTTACGCTGTAGAATATGGAGTATTCCCTGATGTTAAATACATCGAGCTTTTCGGAGCTGATGCGAATACCGGAGAAGATCACTACAGAATCATAATGATTGAAAAATGACAAATAAGAAGTTGTACGTCTCTAATAGTCCAGAGTCAATACGTCTCTTTGAAAGGGGATGGATGGAAGTCTTGTCTAAGGTGCACTTCAGTGTTCCTTTATTCATCTTTATTCCTACGATAGCCTACTTCATATATTTAGCTGTGAGTACTCAAGGAATCGGATTTATAGATGCTTTTGCTTGGATGATGTTAGGCTTTCTTGCCTGGACATTAACAGAGTACATCATGCACAGGTTCATCTTTCATTTTCATCCGACCTCTGAATGGGGTAAGAAGTTGCATTTTATATTTCATGGAGTGCATCATGATTATCCTTGTGACAGACTAAGATTAGTACTACCTCCTTCAGTGAGTATACCTCTAGCAACAGGATTTTACTTTATCTGGAGTTCGTTTATACCCAATCCGGGGTTCTATATATTCTTTGCCGCATTTTTAGTCGGCTATCTCGTCTATGACATGTTTCATTATGCCATACATCATCTTGAGGTAAAAGGTAAATTATGGAATACTCTGAAAACACATCACTTAAAGCACCACTATGTCGATCCTGATCATGGATTTGGAGTAAGTAGTCCTTTATGGGACTATATCGTCAGAAGTAACTTCAAAGAAGAAAAAGGGGCTCAAAAACGTAGCCCAATTGAGGCTAAAGCGTAAGCCTCTCTAAAATTATATCACTATATTCGCGCTGTTAAACCACATAATCACAGCTGTCTAAAAATTCATTTTATGCTTAAGGAACGTATGAAAGCCTATGATGTCCCACAGAGGATTCAAGATATGGGCATATATCCCTTCTTTAGAACGATAGAATCTGAGCAGGATACTGTAGTCAAGATAGACGGTAAAGATATCCTCATGTTTGGATCTAACAGCTACCTTGGATTAACGATTCATCCGAAATTAAAAGAAGCATCAAAGGCAGCCATTGATAAGTATGGATCTGGATGTGCTGGATCTAGGTTTCTTAACGGAACACTTGATCTTCACCTTGAACTAGAACGCAGATTAGCCAAGTTTGTCGGTAAAGATGATGCATTGGTATTCTCAACAGGTTTTCAGGTCAACTTAGGTGTACTTTCTTCTATTTCTGGGCGTCATGATTATATCATCATAGATGAGCTAGATCATGCATGTATCATAGATGGATCAAGATTGTCATTCTCTAAAGTGCTGAAGTATCGTCACAACGATATGGCATCTTTAGAAAAGGTGCTTTCGAAATGTGCACCAGATAAAGTGAAAATAATAGCTGTGGACGGCGTATTTAGTATGGAAGGGGATTTAGCTAACCTACCAGAGATCACTAAACTCGCTGAAAAATACAATGCCAATATCATGGTAGATGATGCTCATGGCCTCGGTGTGATGGGTAAGAACGGAAGAGGAACAGCTAATCATTTTGGCCTAACGGATAAAGTAGACTTAATCATGGGGACTTTCAGTAAGTCTCTTGCAAGTATTGGTGGTTTTATAGCTGCTGATAACGATACAATCAACTTCTTAAAGCATAATGCAAGATCTTTGATATTCAGTGCGAGTATCGCTCCTGCAAATGCTGCAAGTGCATTAGCTGCTCTTGATATTATGGAGCAAGAGCCTGAGCGACTTGAGAAGCTATGGAGTAATACTCGATATGCTATGAAAGTCTTAGCGGAGTATGGATTTGACACTGGCGAGACAGTGACGCCTATCATTCCTATCTTCATCAGAGATGACTACAAGACTTTCCATATAACAAAACTACTTCTCGAAGAAGGTGTATTTGTGAATCCTGTGTGTTCTCCAGCAGTAGCGAGCAGTTCGTCTATGTTGAGATTCTCGCTAATGGCTTCTCACACATTTGAGCAGATAGATGAAGCTGTTGCCAAAATACACAAGTGTGCTAAGCAGTTGGGCATTTTCGAATTAGCCGCTCAACGAGTACATGAAGGTTGATATCATCCCTGTAGGAACTAACAAAAAGCTCCTAAAGGAATACATCGACTTCCCACATGATCTATATCAAGATGACGAACATTATGTGCCCGAACTTTACATGGCGCAAAAGGAACTGTTCGATCGCAAAAAGAACCCATTCTTTGAACATTCAGAGGTAGCTTCTTTTTTAGCCAAACAGAACGGCAAGGTGGTCGGCAGAGTATCTGCTATCCTCAACAACAACTACAACGATTATCATAAAGACAATATCGGATTCTTTGGATTCTTTGATATCATAGATGATTTTGAAGTCTGCAAAGCTCTATTCGATGAAGCTGCCAAGTGGCTTAAATCTAAAGGCGTCAAAGGCATCATTGGGCCTACTAACTTCAGTACAAACGATACTGCAGGCTTACTCGTAGACGGCTTTCATGAGGCGCCTAAAGTAATGATGACTTATAACTATCCTTATTATCAAAAACATGTTGAGCAATATGGATTTAAGAAGGAGATGGATTTTCTCGCTTACATCCTCTATACCGACAAAGTCTCAGAGAAATCTATTCGCTTAGCCCAATCTTTAGAAGAGCGGCTCACTCGTCAAGGAATTACTTTCAGATCAATAACACCTAAGAGTCTAAAAGAAGATGTAGAGCACGTCCGTAAAATATGGAACAACGCTTGGTCAGAAAATTGGGGATTTGTCCCGATGACTGATCGCGAAACTGCACATCTCGCGAGTGAGCTTAAACTTATTCTCAGCCCGGACTGGTGTTATATCGCAGAAGACAAGGGAGTACCTATTGCATTTGGGGTAACCCTTTTCAATATCAATGAGATAACTAAAAACTTCAAGAAAGGAAGACTCTTTCCTTTCAATATTATAAAGCTTCTTAGACAACGGAGAAAGACAAAGTACGTCAGAATTATAGCTCTCGGTGTGATGCAAGAATATCGCAGAAAGGGCATAGAAGCTATATTCTTTGCTAAAAATATCTTGCAAGCCAAGAAGTCTAAAGTCATAGCAGGTGAAGTCTCCTGGGTATTGGAAAATAATAAGGAGATGAATACTTCTGCACAGAAGCTAAACGCTGATCTCTATAAGACATACCGATTGTATAGATACGACTTTACAAATGTCTAAGATCCTCATCACTGGTGCCAGCGGCTTTGTAGGAAGCTGGTTAGTCAAAGAGTGTCTCAAAAGAGGCCTTGACACTTACGCTGGCATTCGATCCACTTCAAGTAAAAAGTTCTTGCAAGATGACCGTATCAAGTTTGTGAATCTTGACTTTACAGATCATGATGCTCTTCGGCAAATGCTAAAAGAGAACTCTTTCGATATGATCATTCATAATGCAGGCGTCACAAGAACACATCAAGACAGTATCTACTTCAAGGTGAATAGTGAATACACTATTGATTTTGCAAAAATCGCACTGGAGACATTAGGAGATAATTTGAAAAAATTTCTTTTCATATCAAGTATCGAAGCCTATGGCAGTGCTGATGATACCGATGAAGGTGTTGTTAACAATGATATAAAACCTTCTCCTCGTACCACCTATGGGCTCAGCAAACTTAGAGCAGAAAAGGGTTTGCTTGAGATATCTGGACTCCCTCTTCTCATACTTCGACCAACGGCTGTATTTGGCCCAGGTGAAAAGGACTTATTTGAATTCTGGCAAACCGTCAAACGCTTCAGAGTGACACCTTCAGTAGGTGATGCACAGATCAAGTACTCATTCGTCTATGTCAAGGATTTAGTTAGAGTAGTGATTGATGCTGTCACCTCAAATATCAATGGTAAATCCTACTTCGTAAGTGATGGTCGGATCCATATGATGAAGGACTTTCTGGGGCATATAGCAGACTCACTTAGCCTTAAGACTTTCGGCTTCACAATTCCATTCTTTGTATTAGATGCGGCTGTAGTGGTCACAGGATTGATAGATAAGGTAACTGG
>CALHUZ010000448.1 GCA_938039305.1 uncultured Saprospiraceae bacterium | reverse complement strand
ATTTGAATAAGGATGTCAGTTCCTTTCTTATGATGAGGTACATCTATATATCCAAGACCTATTCCTTTGTCCAGACTTGGGGACATTGTTCCTGAAGTTACAACACCAATCTTTTCGCCATCAGTATTTAAAATATCGTAACCTTCTCTTGGAATACCTTTTTCAGTCATCTCAAATCCAACTAATCTCTTGTTTGGACGATCTGCTTTTTGCTTTTCTAAAGCCTCGGCATTAGTAAAGTTATGATTGAACTTAGTGATCCAAGCTAACCCAGCTTCGATAGGTGAAGTAGTATCATTGATATCATTGCCATATAGACAGAAGCCCATCTCAAGTCTTAATGTGTCTCTTGCACCAAGTCCCGCGGGCATCACAAGTACGTCATTGTCAACGGAGAATATAGCTTTCCAAAGGGCTTCAGCTTTTGAAGTCGGCACATACAATTCATATCCACCTGATCCAGTATAGCCCGTAGCTGAGATGATGACATCATCTATTCCAGCTATGGTACCAGTTGTAAAGTGATAATACTCAATGTTACTCAAGCTAATATCAGTGAGAGGTTGTAGTAGTTCTGTTGCTTTAGGACCTTGAACAGCCAGTAGTTCATAGTCTGGAGATGCATCATACATCTCTGCGTTCATGGTATTTGCGGCAGCGATCCAATCCCAATCCTTCTTAATGTTAGAGGCATTTACCACAAGTAGATACTTCTCTTCTTCGAGTCTGTATATGATCAAGTCATCTACGATGCCACCTTTATCATTAGGCATACATGAGTACTGAGCTTGACCGATAGTGAGTGCGCTTGCATCATTGCTACTCACACTCTGGATTAAGTCAAGCGCACCAGGACCACTGATAAAAAACTCGCCCATATGAGATACATCAAAGACACCCACTGATTCTCTTACTGCTCTATGCTCTTCCATCAAAGAGGTATATCTGACTGGCATATCATAACCAGCAAATGGGATCATCTTGGCACCCAGATCAACATGTATCTGATGTAGCGCAGTCTTTTTAATCTCGCTCATATTTATGGTTAAGCTACAGTTGCCTCAGGTTTACTTTCTTCTTGGTATGCTTCTATTGGTGCACAAGTACAGATCAGATTTCTATCGCCATGAGCGTTGTTGATTCTTCCTACACTTGGCCAAAATTTATTTTGCTTTACAAAAGGCAAAGGAAAGATGGCTTTTGATCTACTATATGATGCGTTCCATTCATCTGCAGTGGCCACATCGTTTGTATGTGGAGCATTGATAAGTACATTATCTTCTTGTGAAGCGGTCCCTGTGATGACTTCTTCTATCTCCTTTCGGATTTCAATCATCGCATCGCAGAACCTATCCATTTCAGCCTTAGTCTCACTTTCTGTAGGTTCGATCATCATCGTTCCTGCTACGGGAAATGATACAGTCGGTGCATGATACCCGTAGTCCATCAATCGCTTGGCCATATCTGCCACTTCGATGCCTGCTTTTTTAAAATCTCTACAATCTATAATCATCTCATGAGCACATCTCCCTTGTGGATTAGTGTAAAGTATAGGGTAGTGGCCTTCTAACCTCGACTTGATATAGTTGGCATTGAGGATAGCTATCTGAGTAGCATGCTTTAGTCCTGCAGCGCCCATCATAGAGATGTAAGCATAAGGAATAGCGCATATACTTGCGCTTCCAAATGGTGCTGCTGAGATCGCTCCTATCGCTTTGCTTCCGCCGCAAGTGACATTTGGATTGCCCGGTAGATATGGGCTTAAGTGAGCCGCGACTCCGATCGGTCCAACACCTGGTCCTCCTCCTCCATGAGGTATACAGAATGTCTTATGCAGATTAAGGTGACATACGTCAGCGCCGATCATGGCTGGACTTGTCAATCCAACTTGTGCATTCATATTCGCGCCGTCCATATAGACTTGTCCACCATACTGATGGATCGTCTCACATATCTCCTTTATATCTTCTTCAAATACTCCATGGGTAGATGGATATGTAACCATCAAACCAGCCAAAACATCTTTGTGTAACTCTGCTTTATTGATTAGATCCTGAACATCTATATTCCCTTTATCATCGCAACCTACGATTACAACTTTTTGACCAGCCATAACAGCGCTTGCAGGATTGGTTCCGTGTGCTGATGAAGGTATTAATATTGTATCACGGTGATGATCGCCGCGGTCTTCGTGATATGCTTTTATCACCATGAGACCTGCATATTCTCCTTGCGCACCACTGTTTGGCTGTAAAGAAACTTGATCAAATCCAGTTATCTCCGATAACCATTCGCTCAGTTCTTGTATCATTTCCAGATATCCAGTTGCTTGCTCTTTTGGAGCAAAAGGATGTATCGCTCCGATCTCTTGCCATGTGACTGGTATCATCTCTGTCGTTGCGTTGAGCTTCATAGTACATGAACCAAGTGAGATCATAGAATGCGCTAGGGATAGATCCTTATTCTCTAGTCGCTTGATATACCTAAGCATTTCGTGCTCCGAGTGGTACTGATTATATACGTCATGGTCGAGATAGCTTGATGTTCTGACTAATTCTTGCGGCCAGTTAACTCTTACATTAACTTCCTCATCTTGAGTCCAACCAAGGTCTACAACGCCCGAACCACCATGCATTGCAAATACTTGGAGCATATCTTCAAGGTCAGTTTTTGTCACGGTCTCATCAAATGATACTCCGACATGTTTTCCATCTTCGAAGTATCTAAAGTTGATTTGCTTTGATTCAGCGCTAAGCCTGAACTTATCGATATTTTGAACTTTGACTTTTAGTGTATCGAAGAAGTAAGTATTTACTTGCTCGTATCCGAGTCTGGTGAGTTGACGATCGGCGATGGTTGCAAATCCTGTTATGCGTTCTGCGATTCTTCTCAATCCGTCAGCACCATGATATACAGCATACATACCAGCCATAACAGCAAGAAGTACTTGCGCTGTGCAGATATTGGACGTTGCTTTTTCTCTTCTGATGTGTTGCTCTCTTGTTTGAAGCGCCATTCTGTATGCAGGGTTTCCCTGTGCATCTATGGATTGTCCTATTATTCTTCCTGGTATTTGTCTCTTGTAGTGTTCCGTCGTTGCGAAATATGCTGCATGTGGCCCTCCATATCCAAGTGGAATACCAAATCTCTGCGTAGTACCCACTACTGCATCGGCACCCATCTCTCCAGGTGGAGTTAATAAAGTCAAGCTCAGAAGATCTGCTCCGACGGCTACCATAACATCATTTTCCTTAGCTGCTGCGATGACAGAGCTCACGTCGATTACTGCTCCATCATTGTTGGGATACTGAATGAACATACCAAACAATGATTCATCAGTCAGATCAAGATCTTCTAATGAACCTATATGAAGGTCTACTCCTGCAGATAAAGCACGTGTCTTGATGACATCTAATGTCTGCGGGAAAGTGTTCTGATCAACAAAAAACTTTTCAGCTTTCTTCTTACTTCTTGGTCTCTTTGCATAAAACATCGAGATGGCTTCAGCCGCAGCTGTCCCTTCATCAAGGAGAGACGCATTAGCCACTTCCATGCCTGTAAGTTCTACAACCAATGTCTGAAAGTTAATTAGCGCCTCAAGTCTACCTTGAGCTATCTCAGCTTGATAGGGCGTGTAAGCTGTATACCAACCCGGGTTTTCCAAGATGTTACGGAGGATTACGGTAGGCGTCAAGGTGCCATAATAACCCATGCCTATGAAGTTTCTCGATACGACATTCTTATCGCAGACCGCTTTGAAGTCCTTCAGAAACTCATATTCACCCTTTGCAGGAGGAAGATTAAGATCTTTAGCAAGACGGATTGATTTTGGGATCGTCTGGTCTATCAGCTGATCAATAGAGTCAACACCGACCGCTTTAAGCATCTCTTGGATGGATGCTGGATCAGGGCTTACATGTCTTTCGACAAATGGTCTCTCTCGGAGAGGTAAGTTCAGGTTCATCGTAACAGTATATACTACAAATATTAAAATAATTCCAATATATCAGATAGCCTTTTCTGATTAGTTATCAAGGCTTTTTCGAGCGATGTTTATAAGCACAATATTTGAACCTAAAAGGGAACAAAGAGTTGTCGTTTTTCGAGGAAAAATTAGCACTCAGATGATGATTGTTAGTCGATGGTCAGAATTCATGAGAAGTGCGCAGATGGGACTTAAGTGCCTGCGTTCTT
>CALHUZ010000447.1 GCA_938039305.1 uncultured Saprospiraceae bacterium | reverse complement strand
CGCTGAGATTGAAAGTATATATCAATTTGTATCAGCTGGCAATGATGTCATTCTAATAGCATCAAGTTTTGACTACTACCTCGACTCTAACTTTTATAATGTATATCGAGAATATGAATTTCTTGATACAAGCATCACACTATCTGTAGGGCAATCGGAATCGACATATCAACTCACACCAAGGTATGGGAATCTTGATACAGCAAGTCAGTGGCATTTTACATTTATCGATATGGATAGCGAAGAAGACTATTCTGAATCTACAGAAATTGAGCAGGACACCATTCCTAGATCCTTCTACTCAAGAAAAAACAGCACCATACTCTCTTACGCTAACGAAGAGCACCCTGTTATGGTTAAGTATAAATATGGCAAAGGCCACTTTTACATCCACAGTGTGCCCTACGCATATTCTAATATAGCAATCAAGCGAGAAGGAATGGCAAAGTATGTCACATCAACCTTACCTCTCTTGGATATAGATACACTCTATCTCGACCATACCTACTATATGGACAATAGTGATGTCGATCAAAATGATGCTGATAGAAATCCTCTTCAATTCATCATGTCTCAACCACCTTTGAAATATGCATACTATCTCGCTGTAGTTGGACTGTTTCTATTTGTCATCTCAAGGGCCAAAAGAAGACAACGAGAAATACCGGTTCTTCCTAAAAATGAAAATACTTCTCGAGAATACGTCAATACAATCAGCGAACTTTATAGATCACAAAGACAGCATCATAAACTCGCCGTGCATCTCAAGCAGATATTCACTCAATGGGTCAAAGAGAAGTATTATATAAAACCTGATCAGAGTGACTACATCCAACGCCTCGCCCAAAAAAGCAAAATACCAGAAGAAGAAATAAACAAACTTATCAATCGAATCGATGCCGCTAAGAACAACGCACGATTTGATGATACACAATTAACAAATCTGTACAAAGACTTAGATCACTTTTATAAAAATAGTAATTAGTATGGCTGATCAAATGAATGACCCTGAAGATCTGATAAACATGGGAAGAGAAGAGAATACGATTCCTGAAAATGTAAGCAGCAATAAAGACGCTGAGACATCAGACCCAACAACTGGAAATGTCACTTCTCAATTGTCTAATCGTATCGACATACAACCTTTCTTAAATCAGATGAATGCTCTTCAAGATGAAGCGGCGAAAGTCCTGATCGGTCAAGAAAACCTCGTAGAACTAATTCTGATTGGCATCGTCTGTGGTGGTCATATACTTCTCGAAGGTGTCCCAGGCATCGCCAAAACACTGAGTGCTAAGGTCATTGCTAAAACACTGGATACTAACTTTACAAGGATCCAGTTCACACCAGACCTAATGCCTTCTGACATAATCGGAACATCAGTTTTTAACCTAAAAGACGCGGAGTTCTCATTTATCAAAGGCCCCGTTTTTTCTAACATCGTTCTAATTGATGAGATCAATCGCGCTCCTGCCAAGACTCAATCTGCGCTATTCGAAGTGATGGAAGAAAAGCAGATCACGTTTGAAGGAAAGACATATCCGATGCAGTTTCCATTTTTTGTGATTGCCACTCAGAACCCTATCGAACAAGAAGGAACATATCGACTTCCGGAAGCACAACTTGATAGATTCTTGATGAAAATAAAAATGGACTACCCCACAATGGAGGATGAGATAAAAATCCTAAGTCGATATAAATCAAATACTCAGAAAGATCTTACTAAATCCATCAGTAAGATTATAAAGAAGAAGACGCTTAAAGAGTTAATGGCCATCACCAAGCAGATCCACATCAGTGATCAGATGCTCAGATACGTAGCGCAGATCGTTCATGAGACGAGGAACCATGCAAAAATTTATCTTGGAGGATCGCCTAGAGCATCTCTTGCTTTAATCAATACCGCTAAAGTGGCTGCTATACTTGCAGGGCGAGACTTTATGACTCCAGATGATATCAAGTTTATGGCTCCCTATATCCTTAACCACAGAATCATACTCACACCAGAAGCGGAGATGGAAGGGATCACAGAAGAGCAACTCATACAGGAGCTTGTAGACACAGTAGAAGTTCCGAGATAAGATATGGGTAGTATTTACGCAAAGGCTCGATTATTTATTTGCATTGGAGTATGTGTCATCGCATACATCCTTGTCTTTGCTTTTACATGGTCACTATGGTTAGGTCATGCGGCATTATTGATATTGATCATTGCGGTATTTATAGACTACTATTTTTTATCTCAAGCATGTCGTCAGGTAGATGCCCATAGAACAGTTAAAGACCAACTCTCTCTTAGTGATGAACAGCAGATAAACTATTCTGTAACTAATGATAGTTCGATTGATCTGAATATTGAGATTATAGACGAACTGCCACATCAGCTACAACAAAGAGATTTCTTGTACAACACTGTTGTGGCCAGCCAAAACAAATACAATCGCATATTCAAGATACGACCAGTCATACGTGGGCTCTATAACTTTGGGAAACTTTATATCTATGCTTCCACCACCTCAATCAGTTTACTTCAAAGAAGAGTAACATTTGATATAGGAAAAGATGTTTCCGTCTATCCATCTTTTATTCAGATGAAGAAGTACGATCTTCAGATATTTAACAAAGTGGCAACAATGACCGGAATTAAAAAGGTCAGACGGATTGGAAAGACAGATGAATTTGAACATGTAAAGAACTATACGCAAGGGGACAATATCAAGTCAATTAATTGGAAAGCGACTTCTCGTAAAAGCGAGATCATGATCAACCAATTTCAAGATACCAGATCACAGTCTGTCTACTGCATCATTGACAAAGGCAGATCTATGAAGATGCCTTTCGAAGAAATGTCACTTTTAGAATATGCCATTAACTCAACACTTGTACTATCCAATATCATTTTAAAAAAATACGATCGTGCTGGCATTATCACATTTAATGAATCCTTAAGCACTTTTCTAAAGTCAGATAATAAGAAAGGACAAATATCAAGGATCTCTCAGGCACTTTACGATGAAGAGACAAGCTATAAAGAATCCAACTATCGGGGATTACACTTTCACTTGCGCAAAAAGCTCACTCGAAGAACTGTACTTATACTATTTAGCAATTTTGAAAATGTCTATGACATGAGGCGTGCACTGCCTTATCTACGACAACTTAATAAACTACACTTATTGGTTATAGTCTTCTTTACCAATACAGAATTGATTAGTGAGAGTGAGAAGAATGTTGAACTTATATCCGATATATATGGAGTAACATTTGCGAAGAAAGCGCTTATAGAAAAAGAACTGATCACAGAAGAGCTCCGTGCTTATGGCATCCAAGCCATTCTATCGACACCAGAGGAGCTATCAGTCAACGTGATCAACAAATACTTAGAGATCAAGGCAAAGCGAATGCTCTAAGTCACTATTGACAAATATTCCTATAATAATATTGTTATATCCTTTTACATTTGTAGCGCAAGAAATTGCAAAAGAGCATGCACCCTTTTGAATCTTTCTGATTCATAGGGCGCATGCCTTGCGTACTAATTTAGCAACATGGGAAAGAGCAACACCCTTTCGCCAAGAACAAACTAGCTAATAAAAATAAAGCAGTCATAATACTAAAATTAGTGAGCACCAAGTCAATTCTAAAAATGACCATAGCACCCAAGTGAAAAAATAAGCTCCGTCGACTCGAGCCTATTGCGTATATCTATAATTTGAATTCTCACTTTTTAAGAAACTGTCCCATCATTGGACCAAGTGCTTGCTGAACCAAACCCTTCAATTGACTTGTGTGAACCAAAGTAAAGCAGCACAAGGAAGACTCATCCTTAGCATCAGTTGAACAACAATTGTCACTTGCGTCACCAGTCATACAACTGATCAAAGCAAACTTATCACCAGATTTAAGATTGAACTTCTTTCGAAGATCCTTTGGAATAACCAACTGCCCTCTTTCATCAAAACTGACGATTGCTTCAACTTCACAACATGTATTGTCACTCATATTCTTAATTTGTTAGCGCTCGCAATCAAAACTGAAAGCGACTATTCAAAAATACACTAATTATCTGATA
>CALHUZ010000446.1 GCA_938039305.1 uncultured Saprospiraceae bacterium | reverse complement strand
CCTCTACTTGAAGCCTCACGATACAATACAGGCAACCATCCTCTTCTTGAACACTTGCCTCAAGCTCTACCGTATTAATATAATCAGAAAGCGCAAACGTTATTACATTATAGTCTTCATGATCATAGACTGACAAGACTGGCGCATCAACCGAAATTCTTGATTGCAAAAACGGCAACTCCCAATCAGCCCTTAACCTCTTCTCATGAAGAGCATTAGTACTCCAGACCCCTTTTATGTTCGTACAGGGTATCTTCCACTTTAGCTCTACAGGATGATCTTGCTTGTGTTCAATATCAACTTTATAAACTTGTACTCCTATATTATCGCTTAGAAGCTGGACTTTGCAATCTACATTAGTGGCATAGCACTGGGGAGAATCATCTATTGAAATTGTACGATCGATTATCTTCATTAGCTTTATTCTAATTTTTAACTTCTTGCCATTTACTCCTTTTCAGTTCGAATTGACTACCAGACAAATCCCTATACTTTTCACGAAGAGCATCGTACTCTGAATTAACAGCATAATCACCCCATATGCCCAGCATAAGTTTTAGGTTAGCTTCGTTTTCAGGGTGCTGTCCTTTATCACCAGTTTCCATAATCCACTTTTTCAAAATGTCTGAATGCTTTATGGCGACATCTTTATACATTGGATTTTGAGATAGGTTGTTTAATTCATAAGGATCTTCCTTCAAGTTGTACAATTCTTCACTTGGTCTTGTATCACCAAAGAATATGGATTGCACACTATCCAGTTTCTTCTCTTTATAAAGTTGCTTCATCGTTAGGACAAATGGAACTTCATCCACATCCATATAAGTTGGTTGCGTATATGGTCGATCTGTCATATAGTTTCTGATATACTTGTAGTCTTTCGTTCGCACAGAACGTATACGATCAATTGTAAAATCACAACGATCACGAGTTGAGATTACAAAATCTCTTTTTTCTTCAGAGCTATTAAAGATATTCTCGCCTTCTATATAATCCGGTATATCTATCTCAGCAAGTGCCAAAGAGCTAGGCCCCAAATCCAAGCCACTTACTAATCCATCATAAGCACTACCAGCTTTAAGGTTTTTAGAATTTGTATAATCCGCAATAATCAAAGGAACACGGAGTCCACCTTCATATAGGAACTGCTTATTTCTGGTCATGCGCATACCATGATCAGAGAAGAAGAATATTATAGTATTTTCTAACAAACCACTTTCTTTTAATTCCTGAATAATCGCACCCACCTTTTCATCAGTAACTTGAATAGCATCAAGATGATTTGCATACTCTTCAACTATCACAGGATGGTTGGGCAAGTAAGGTGGAAGTTTAATCAAAGACCTGTCAACTGGTGTCTTTACATTTTTCTTAAACTCAGACTTAAAAATCTCCTTCCCTCCTGAAAGCTGGATTTGGCCAAAAAAAGGTGTTTTATTTACCAAAGTTGAAAGATCCAAATGCAGACCACTTTTTCCATATAAAGGATGATGCCTATAATCCTGACTATAAAGATCTTCCCTATCATAAGTGAAGTTGTAATCATCTTTGCCATTATTAAAAGTAAAATACCCCGCTGATTTAAATAACTCTGGGATTGTCTTTACACCTTCAGGAAGATATATAGAAGACTCCTCTGTTCTGGCACTATGGTGATTATGTGTCCCAAGCGTTGTCGACATCACACCAGTTATAATAGTTGATCGGCAAGGGGAACAAACAGGAGCCGGCATAATAGCATTTTCATATCTAACTCCATCTCTTGCCAACTGATCTATATGAGGCGTCTTAATAAGTGATTCACCATAACATCCTAAAAGAGGAGCTGTATCCTCAAGTACGATCCACAAAATATTTGGTTGCACTCTTTCAGATTCATTAGTCCTATGATCTGTACACGAGCTACAAGTATATCCTAAGATTGCAAAGAACATGAGAGCCAAGCTCGAGTGATACTTTCTTATATACTTCATGCCAATAGTTTGAATTTTGAGGTGTTGTTAAAGATATTAATATTCGTATCGAAGCTTACTTTTTACTCTCATTTTTTGCTACTCCGCACTATCAAACTTATTTACTATGGTTTCCCAAATAAATTGAAATTTCTCGAGGGTAATAATTGAAATCAAGTACATTAGGATGATGGACAAAAAGCTCTTTATTGGTGCACTTATCTTAGCAGTGATTATTTGCTATGGAGGTTGTGACGTTAAAGGTGTAGAATATTACAAGCCCAAAGCATTAGCTACACATTCTAATGGAGCACATTTTGTAGGATCCGAAACTTGCATTGAGTGCCATTCCGAAATTCACGACAGCCATCTGCTCACTGCACATTACAATACTTCAGCCATCGTTAATTCCGATAACATCAAGGGCTCATTTGATGCAGGAGAGAATACAATTATGCTGGAAGATGGTAGTGTCGAGATGAAGAAAATGAAAGACGGATTCTTTCAGCATGTACAATTTAAAGAAGAAAAAGAAGGTACAGAACAGCTACTTCAGAAAATGGATATAATCATCGGATCTGGAGTCAAAGGGCAAACTTTCGTAACATGGGAAGATGATCAACTAAACCAACTCCAGGCGTCATATTATCCACCAGCTAACAGCTGGATCAATAGTCCAGGATATCCAGATCATCTAATCAAAAGACCCATCAGAGATGGCTGCTTAAAATGTCACGTGACCTTTGCAACTAATAAAGATTTTTCAGGCCAAGGGAATCGCTATGATAAAGAAAAAATGATGTTTGGAATAGGTTGTGAAAAATGCCACACCCCCTCAGAAAAACATGTAGTCTTCCATAGAGAGAACCCAGAGGTAACAACTTCAAAATACATGCTCAAGCTCGATACTCTCTCAAGGCAGTTACGTCTTGATGCATGTGCTCAATGTCACTCAGGACCAAGAGCGGGCATTCTCAAGGGCAATTCATTTTCATTTTTATCAGGAGAACGATTGGATGAATATTCCAGAAATTTCTATACCGGCCAGGATGATAGTAATCTTGATGTTCATGGCAACCAATATGGTCTCTTAACGAGTAGCCAATGTTTTATAAAAAGCCCTGAAATGGATTGCTCCACTTGTCATAGCCCACATTTGAATCAGAGGGGAGACACAGACTATTTCAATCAAAAATGCGCGACTTGCCATACTTCCGCAACTGTGCTTTGTTCTAAGAATAGTACCGAGTTAGAGGTAATGGGCAATAATTGCATTTCATGTCATATGCCCACTATAGCTTCAAAGTCAATGGCAGTTCAGATTGGAAAAGGTAGTGGACAGACTGGGGTTATGGTAAGAACTCATTTGATCGGTATTCACACCTCCATTAAAGATAGTCCAGCGAATGAAATCGACACAGCATCTATGAATGGAATCATCGGATTCATCGAAAATCAATGAGTGCCAAATCGACACCTCTACACTTCACTACATGGCAGGTATCCCATCGTTGACTTTTATCATTTGAAGTTTAGCATTGTTTTTAGCGACTAATATATGTCTTTCCTTATCGACATTGAGCACTTCCATACCTCGTACATCGCCTACAATTTTTAGCCCTGATTCTAACATTCTTTTTGGCATGAAATTTCCATTTCCATCACCTTGTAAATAAAGCCCAAAACTTGCATCGTTCCTAGGCGTTTCAACTTCTGCATTGTATAAATTTCCAGCCAAAACAACATCAAGATTTCCATCTTTATCAAAGTCCTCTACTACAAATTTGTTAATGCTTGAGATCTGCGCCATTTGAGGGAGCGGTTTAGCAGTGAATTCACCTTTGTTATTCTCCAGATAAATACTCTCAAAAGATGTGATCTCATAGTTCAAGGATTCATCGAGCATCTTACTTGTATATATTTGATCTACGCTAGCAATTGCAAATGAGTTATAATCCTTAAACTTATTCTTTATCGCAGGCATTTGTTCAGAAGAACATTGTCTACCTCTTACTGGAAATTCTATTTCTCCTTCTTTGTAGCTTAAGACTATATCATTGGTATTGTTATTATCAAAATCATTTAGATATACCTTGAATGGCGACGATGCACTCGCTTGATATTTATAATTCTTTCCCAAGTTCCCTACCACGAGGTCTTGATCTCCATCATTGTCAAAATCTCCTTTTTGAATATCAAACCACCACCCTCTTGACTCAGCATCAAACATTTGTTCAGACACATCTTCGAAGATTCCACTATTGTTTTTAAAAAACTTTATAGACATCCATTCTCCTACAAGTACAAGATCATCCCATCCATCATTGTCAAAGTCTACCCAGCTTGAAGCCGTCACAAGTCCGATCTCACTTAGTGTTGGCAGAACTCTTTTAGTAGCATCAACAAATTTGGGGCCTGCATCTGAGCTCATATTCTCAAGCAAATATGAATCAGCAGGGTATGGATATTTTTTAGGAATTAACCTCCCACCAATAAAAAGATCCAAATCACCATCCTGATCATAATCAGAAGCAGATACATCCAGTCCACTTATTTTGATATCAGAAAGTGATTCCTTGTTTCGTCTAAACTGAGCATTGCCCATATTCTCATATAAGCGGTCTTCATATCCTCTTGAATTAGGTTTGAACTCGTTTCCACCGCTGGCTATGTAGAAATCATTATCACCATCTGAATCAGCATCAAATATGATAATCCCCAAATCTTCATAGTACTGATCCTTTTGTAGATCAGGTATTTCTAACTCTTTAAAGTTACCATTCTCCCCCTGTAAAAACACTGCAGAAAGTTGACCAACGGCTCCTCCGACTATATAGTCATCAAGCCCATCTCCATTCAAGTCACCTGTAGCAATAGCTGGGCCTAAAGTTGAATTTTTATGAGGCAATAAGCTTTCTTCAGAAAAATCATTGTACGGATTTTCTTTATGCTCAAATAGATTTTCTACTTCGGCAGTTTGAAATAACTTCTGAACATCGCCAGCGCCTTTAGGCATGTCAGTCAAGTTGCTTAAAGCATAATCAATCTCAAGTCTCTGGTTTGCTGCTACATCATTAAGTTTTGTTATTTCTCCATTTGGCCAAGTGACTAAGACACTTTCTACTATGGAGACATCTCCCAATCCAAAATGTATTATTGGAGAAACCGAGGACAAGTATCCACGAACTGTATTATAAGTTTGGACCTGAATTCCTTCGGCTGTGTTTATAGTTACTTTAGCACCATTAGGGAGCACCTTTCCGTCTCCTTCTAACTCTATGGTTAGATAGTTATTCGACTGACTATTATTGCGATATATACTTGCTATATCTTCCAGATTGTTAACAACAAGATCTAAGTCTCCATCATTATCCAAATCAGAATATGCAACTCCATTTGAAAATGTTTTTTCATCCAACCCCCAATTAGCTGCCATGTTAGTGAAAGTGATATCTCCATTGTTTTGAAATAAGTAATTACTTAATTTCTCAGAAGGCACTTTCTCTAAATATTCCAGCAAACCTACTTCTTCCTCTTTTCCTTTGTAGTCTGGGTCGTTT
>CALHUZ010000445.1 GCA_938039305.1 uncultured Saprospiraceae bacterium | reverse complement strand
CTGAAGTTAGTTTGCTCTTCTTTTATATTTTTAATCGGAGCTAATTGCAACGAGTCTTGCGCTGTCGGCAGACCTCCTGGAGGAGCGACAAACACTTGCATTTGACTTTGATTAGTAGCTTGATCTTGAGCACCTGCCTGACTATAGACAACTCCTGGATACAGCATCACATTGGGCCCTGGGTCCCACATCCTTATCGAAAATGTTTTTTCTAATATACTCTGCGAACCGATCCTTGTCGTATCCCAACTCAATTCAGGACCAGCAAAAAAACCATCTCCATCAACATCTTCCCAACCTCCATTATTCAACACCTCAAAATCTGCGATAGCTGGAATAACTGGTTGTGTAGTATCCACATTATTCTTAGCAGTCTGAAGTCCACTATAGATAGAATCCAAAAAGAATGCATTGACGGCTAAAACTTGTACATCATTAGAGATTTCAACACTAAGCGTCATATCAACTGGATCTCCTATGACGACTGTATCTTGTGCAAACCCACCCAATACTTCGACTTGAGCTACAGAAAGCTGAACGAGACAAATTAAAAACATGACAATACAAGCTATTCTCATCTCTTATGTCGTGTTTTAAAAAAGTACATAAGATTCTTGACGTAGTCCTCTTTAGTATTAATCGTCATTATAGATGCGCCACTCTTTTTAAATGAAGAATTAAAATAATCAGTTCGTTCTTCAAAAAAAGAAGCATAGTCTTCACGTAACTCTCTTGAAGATGTATCTATCAGTTGCTTTTCTCCAGTCTCTGCATCTTCCACTTTAACTAAGCCCACATTAGGCAAAGCAGCTTCTAAATCATCATAGACTCTTACCCCTATGATGTCATGCTTTCTTGAGGCTATCTTTAGAACGGCATCATAAGTGTTGTCCATAAAATCAGAAAGAACAAATGCAATGCTCTTTTTCTTAATAACATTGTTAAGATACTTAAGCGCTTCTCCAATGTTCGTTCCAGAACTTTCAGGCTTAAAGTATATAAGCTCTCTTATGATTCTAAGTATATGGTTCCTTCCTTTCTTAGGCGGAATGTATTTTTCTATCTTATCAGTAAATAGTATAGCTCCAACTTTATCATGATTAGTCAACGCCGAAAATCCTAAAGTAGCGCATAGCTCTGTATTGATATCGCTCTTAAACTGATTAACGGTTCCAAAAAATGAAGACTTACTCATATCGACCAGAAAGACAACTGTCAGTTCTCGTTCTTCTTCAAATACCTTCACATGAGGATCCCCACTTCGAGCTGTTACATTCCAATCTATGTTGCGGATATCATCGCCATAGTGATAGTCTCTAACTTCGCTAAAGGACATACCACGGCCTTTAAAAGTACTACTGTACTCTCCGGAGAAAAGATGCTTGCTAAGCTCTTTAGTCTTAATCTCTATCTTTCTTACCTTCTTTAATATTTCCGCTGTGGGTGTATCACTCATGACCCTTTGTTTAAAAAGTTACCTAAGGATTTGTTATCTATGAAACTCATGATCTCATCATAAGATATCAATATAGATCTACGGCCATAAACAAAATTATAATCTGTAAAAAACACTAACCCTTTTGCAGTGAGATTATAGTGATTAAAGGGTACGTCTTTTAGCATTCTTTTTACATACGGATCTTCTTTAAGTAAAAGCTCCCTTTTTTTATTTTCTAAAAAAGATTTAAGAAAATATGTGAAGTTGAATTCTTTCTTCCAGAAGTCTCTTAGTTCATAAAACCGATCTTTCGATCGATCATATGTGAAGGAGACAGTCTCAGTTGTATTATTATTTGTGCTGTGAAAAGTGAGGTAGCCACTGATTAGTTCTTCAGTAACCAACGAAACGAAAAAATCACCGATCCCTCTATCCCGAAGTCTATGATCTAAATCAAACTCTTCATCATCTTGCCTTTCTTTATCCAATCCTCTTTGAAAAGAATTGAGCTGATTTTCTACAATAGTTTTGATGTACTTATCAAATTTTCGTTCTTCGAAAACAGGATATCTGTAATTATAGAAATAGTCATAGGCATGACCTGAATCATTGATGACTTCAACACCCTCTGCGAAATGAAAAAGTTGCTTACCGACACTTAATACTCTATCTGAAACAGCTAAATCTCTTACTCCTAAAATGGCATCTTGAAAAGTACAAGCATAAGGAGCTATAGCGTACTCATAAGGTTGCCACTTTAGGTTAATATTGTCTTCACTAGACACTGATATACTCTTAATATCAGAAAAAAGGATTGCTTGATCAAACTGATTTTCTTCATTAAGGTGGTACACCCTTATCTGATCGGTTTGAGCGCCTTCCCCATAAGAGTAAAGGTTATAACTAAGCGAATGATCATAGTTATGCCATATAAGATCGTATTCTTCATTAATAATCTTGCCTGATATGATACCTGAGACTCGAGAGTACTCATCAAACTCATACAATACCAGGGAGGTATCTGTACATGACCCTTCTAATTTTATATCGATATCATCATTGATCTTCATCACACCAAGACAATCATCACTACTATTTGAATAGTGAATCTCTACAGGCAAACTGTGATCTAAGAATCCATTTATTCTAATTACGGTTCCATCTAAATCTTGGAGATCGTCCATAGCACTACTCTCCTGCGCCATGGCGACATGACCAAAAAAGAAAATACTGATGAAAATGATAAGCTTTGTCATAGAGTGAATAACCTAGATTAAGGCACTTCTACTTTGCTCAATATTTGAGAGATGATTTCTTCTTGATTTATATTTTCAGCTTCGGCTTCATAAGTGATTCCGATACGATGTCTCATTACATCTTGACAGACATTTCTCACATCATCTGGAATCACATATCCCCGCCGCTGTATGAAAGCATATGCCCTTGACGCCAATGCAAGATTAATACTCGCCCTCGGAGAACCTCCATATCCTATCAGTCCATCTAATGAGCTCAATCCATATTCTGATGGATTTCGAGAAGCAAAGACGATATCGATGATATATTTCTCAACCTTCTCATCCATGTATATCTTTCTGACCAGATTACGAGCCTTAAGTATTTGCTCTTGAGAAGTAACTGGATTTATCTTTTGCGATATAGCGCCGGAGACATTTCTCCTTACTATCTCTAACTCATCTTCTTTAGTTGGGTATCCGATATTAACCTTGAGCATGAATCGATCTGTCTGCGCTTCTGGCAGAGGGTATGTCCCTTCTTGTTCTATAGGGTTCTGAGTCGCTAATACTAAAAATGGCTCTTCTAATTTAAATGTCTCTCTACCGATCGTCACTTGTCGCTCCTGCATAGCCTCGAGCAAGGCACTTTGCACCTTTGCAGGAGCACGGTTAATCTCATCTGCAAGAATAAAATTAGAAAAGATCGGACCTTTTCTCACTGAGAACTCATTTGCCTTCTGATTGTAAATCATAGTACCAAGGATGTCCGCTGGCAAAAGATCTGGAGTGAATTGTATCCGGCTATAAGAAGCACTTATGATTGATGACAATGTCTTTATAGCAAGTGTCTTCGCAAGACCAGGAAGACCTTCTAATAGTACATGACCGTTAGATAGTAACCCAACAAGAAGTCGTTCAATCATTCTGTCTTGTCCAACTATCACCTTAGCTGACTCTCTTGTTATATCATCAAGAAATGCGCTATCTACTTGTATTTGCTGGTTGAGCGCTTCTATATCTACAGCTGCTTGCATTGATGCTTTATTAGTTAAATAAAATATGGAAATCGATCCTTCGATTACCACAAAATTTGTGAAAATACCTCGAAGAAAACGAATATAAGAATACTATCTTTTGATCTCGTCAGACTCTAGGATAGGTTTAACACTTTGTTTAGAATTAACCACAGTACTATCTGTCTCAACGTAGGTTGGTTTCGGAGGTACAAAGGGCCTATACAGTGAGTCCTTTAAAGGATTGATACGCAACTCTCTGATGATCGAATCAGCTAAAATCTCGGCTCGGGCGTCAGCATCTTTATTACAAATCAATGATCTTTCTTGCTCTAAAAGCTTCACTTTATTCTCAAACTCTAACTTTGCTAACCGCACCATATCTTCTTCCGAAAGCCCACAGCTCACAAGTGTTAGAAGACATAAAGCAATTGATAAGACAGTTACTTTCATTTGATCATAGCATTAATCCGAGCTTTTTCAAGCTTTACTAAAGAATCCACTTTCATCCTTACTATATCATCTGCCTTCGACGCACACAAACTGTCAAACTCTTCTATTAATGCTTTTCGTCTATGTGAAAACATAGTGTCAGCCATATATTGGACATCGGGAGGCAGCAGGTTAGCTACATTTGAATTATCTCCACAAGAAGAAGGCAAGATGAAGCATCCCAAAAAAAAGAATAGCCCAATGAAAAGGCTAAACCGTAGAGATCGCTTATTTCCTTCTGTCTTATTAAGTCCTGAACTATTAACCAAGATCCTTTACTTTCTTTCTTAATTCAAAGTTCTGACCTAAGTATACTCTTCGGACCATCTCATCAGCAGCAAGCTCTTCCGCAGAACCATCCATTAATATGTTTCCTTCGAACATCAAATATGCTCGATCTATAATACTAAGCGTCTCTTGTACATTGTGATCGGTTATGAGGATGCCGATATTCTTCATCTTCAACTTCGCTACGATCTGTTGTATGTCTTCTACCGCTATTGGATCGATACCCGCGAAAGGCTCATCCAACAAAATGAACTTTGGATCAGAAGCCAATGCCCTTGCTATCTCAGTTCTCCTGCGCTCTCCTCCTGAAAGAGAATTGCCCAAATTCTTTCTTACTTTCTCAAGTCCAAACTCTTCAAGCAAAGTCTCTTTGCGTATCTCTTGATCAGCTTTGGACAATTTTGTCATCTCTAAAACAGCCTTTAGATTGTCTTCAACAGTAAGCTTTCTAAACACCGAGGCTTCTTGGGGAAGATAGCCTATACCCATTCGTGCTCTCTTGTACATTGCGAGATTAGTTATCTCTGTATCATCAAGATATACCGCTCCTTTGTCAGGTTGTACAAAGCCAACCGTCATATAGAATGTAGTAGTCTTTCCTGCTCCGTTAGGACCTAAAAGCCCTACGATCTCTCCTTGTTGAACTTGCACAGATACTTGCTTGACGACTTCTCTGCCGCCATAACTCTTCACCAATTTATCTGTACGCAATGTCATCATAGTCCTAACATTTTAACGACCCTCCTTTCTATTCATCTTTAAGAGGTCTTTGATCTCATCTGTAGAAGGTCTGGGTTGTGATAGATTACCGATATTAATTTGTTCTTCCAAAACCCAATTGGCCCGTAATGCAGCTAAAGATAGCTCGTATATAGATTCGGATTGTCTTTTATCTAAATAGTCTCCTGGGTCCCATCTTCCATTAGGCACTTCATCGAAGATGATATTCACTTTGTAGTCTCCGGGTGGCAGTCTTTCAAATGTGATGATATCTTCAGACGATGCAACTGCACCATCGAAATTAACTCTACTTATTCTCTTATCATCTTTCTCTAGAATAAGGACATAATTAATAGAGTCAAAATTTACCATACTCAGCTCAATCGTTCCAAAGTCAGACTCTTGTGCAATTCTTACATAGGACTCGATCGTGTCATGGCTCTTGCCATAGTAATCTGTTATAGCTCCAGGAAGCATGGTTAATCTCAGTACTTTCTCAACTGGCCATTCACTTCTTAAAGCAACTGTCATTGTAGCCTCTTCCATTGTGTCTAAGCCATATGACAGAGTATCCCGACCCAGCGTATCCACAAGAGTAATGAATGCAGGATTTACATTTGCCACTGGGCGATCAAATCCTAACGATAACGGCAAAGCGGGATGAAGACCGATCTTTGCGCTATGCTTCGGTCCAGTCATCGATATATTTCCTTCAAGGGTATCTATGTTTCTCGTATTAACTCTTAACTGTACAGTGTCTAATATTCCCCTTCTCTGCACTTCGTAGCTTAAAGATTTAATACCTCTGGGTCGATACCACAAGAGCAATGAAGAGGCATCCTCCTCATATGTGATCAAGTGATCAACGGTATCAATCAACCTGATGCTGCTTGAATCAACAATTCCTTCAAAATCTACTCTTGCCTTACCTTGCGATAACACATCGTAGCTTTTATAACTCGCCTGATCCGCTTCTTTAAATATCTCGAGATTGATACCACTTGTTAGTGTATCTCGGAGTATAATAACCGAATCTAAAAAACCTATTTCCTCAATCCCTGGATCATATAGATAGTTCAGGTTCTCATCTAAAAGAGCCATCACTTTAAAGGTATCTGGCCTTAAATTATTGATTCTATAATTCCCTTCCTCATCTGTTCTAGCAAAGTAGAAAGGCCTCTCTTGATAAATGATAGAATCTCTGTTTTCTATATAAAGCAAGATCAATGCATCTTCTTTTGGCTTTCCCGTCTTGGCATCTTTAACCTTCCCTGATAAACTGAGAGAGTCTATATAAGTACCTGTTGAAAAGACATAAGTATAGTTTTGGAGCACATTAGATTCTGTGAAATCTCTAATCGCTTTTCCAAAATTGATGACATAAGTTGCATCGTCCTTTAATATCTCCTCATCAGCAAATGCTATCGATAGCTTCTTTAGTCTACTCGATATCTTAGGTGGATTTTCAAGAGGTGGGCTAATGACGATCTGCTTGGCTCCATCTTTTAGATCTACATATTCATTGAAGTATAGATCGATATCCTGTTTCGTAAACTCGGTAATATAGTTACGCTTGGACTTGATGGTATCAAGCTGTGGCGGCACCTCATCTTTGGGCCCACCCGTAAGCGGAACTTGGTTAGCACAAGCGGCTGATAGCATGGCTACCATAACGCTCAGCAGGAAAATATGAATGCTAAAATATTTTTTCACTTCTTATTGCGAGGATGAAAATTCAATATTGTATCACGAAGATACTGCGTATCTAAATGAGTATAGATCTCCGTGGTTGTTATCGACTCATGGCCAAGCATATCTTGCACAGCCTTCAAGTCAGCACCTCCTTCGACCAGATGTGTTGCAAACGAATGTCGGAAAGTATGCGGACTCACCTTCTTATCTATGCCAGCCAAAGCCACTACCTCTTTGATAATCATAAAAATCATCACCCGAGATAGCTTTTTACCTCGTCGATTTAGAAATATATAATCTTCGTGGCCTTCTGCGATCTTAGGTAGTTGAGCCCTATCGTGATTCAGATAGTAGTCTATGAACTTGATGGCATCTTGACCGATCGGTATGATCCTTTCTTTATCAGCCTTTCCGATGACCCGGACTAAACTCATATCTGGAAAATATTGGCTGATACGTAGATTAACCAACTCTGACACCCTCAATCCACAAGCATAAAGAGTCTCAAGAATAGCTCTATTTCTGTGTCCTTGTGGATGACTCAGATCGATAGCTTCGATGGTTTCGGTTATCTCCTCCTGCGACAACACATCAGGTATCTTTCTTTTTAACCTAGGTCCTTCAAGCAATTCAGATGGATCGTCTTTTACTAAGTCCTCCATTAACATATACTTGAAGAATGCTCTTATCCCACTTATGATGCGAGCTTGGCTTTTGCTGCCTAGCCCTATCTTATTGATCCACATCACAAAAGAGGCCAAGTCGTCGTAAACGATATCCGTAGGTGACATCCCAGAAGCAAACTCTTTAGCCCATGATTCTAACTTCTGTACATCGTCCTCATAGGCACTGATGCTATGCTCGGATAGGCCCTTTTCAAGCATGAGGTAGGCCTTAAACCCTTGAGTGTACACTTTCCAAGACATGGGAGTATAACAGACAAGTACCAGATGGTATTATCTAAGATTTTTATCACTTGAAGTAAATGTTATCCTTCAGCAGATGATTGTAACCCAAATTCGGTCATTACCCAAGTAGTATCAGTAGCCGTACTGCCCCATCTTAGCTCTCGGTGACTGAATATCGAAGATGACCGATTAAGATCTATTTCAGTACCCAATGGTAACGAAACAACATAGTGAAAGCGCTGTGCCCTATACTTATCTTGCTTGTCTATCTTATAGTGATCGTCGATCAGTAAGCTGTTATCAGACAATGAAAAATTATGCGACGGATAGGAAAGATTACGCATAGCAGCTTTATCATTCAGACCTCTGCTAAAAGTTGTTTTTACAATCTTCATCTTGTCATCCTTCGCCGGAATGAAATCCACTTTTACATCATCGCAAAACATTTTTCCATTCGCGAAAACAGAATGCCCGAGATGTAATCCAAATTTGCGATCAGCATTAGATCGTCTTATGTCAATTTGTAACGGTTCAGAAGGTACATACTGCACTTCCGAAATTGTCTCGCTCATAGAAGTCTGGTGCAAGAAGTTTCTGGCCGTAAAAGCAGTTGTTAATAAGAACATGATAAAAGATAAAATCCAAACAGCAGAGACCGTATGCTTAAACCTATAAGAAGGTCGATATTTCCATATCATCCGAGTTGCTAATTTTACAAGGATAATCAAGGGTACAATTAGAAAAGCGATTAGTCCAGCATAGAAACCTATATAACCGCTGATAGCAGGATGTGGAGTGATAAGTGTGATATAAGGCAGCCCTATATGTCCAGAAATAATAACTCCCAACACAAAAATAGCGATAGCCCCAATCACTATCAGGGCTATCACTTTTACAAATCTACTTACTATATATACTACAAAACTAACGGCTGATGCTATGAATTGGCCAAAGGATGATATCACTTTGGACATCATGCCTTTGGTTTTAAGCTCTGGGGTTAGGGCTTTTTTTTTGATTTAAACTCTTTGGTCATTTCGCTGATCGTATCAGCGAGATTATTCATTTCTTCTTCAACTTTTCGAGCAATGTTAGTCACATCAATCTTCTCTCCTTTCATCGCGAGCTTATCTCCTGATGTCTGAGCTTCTGGTATGGCTATCCATAGTATCAGATAAAGCATAACTCCAAGTCCCGTTATAAATCCTAAGGCGAAAAGTAGTCTTATCCAGATAGGATCCTGAATTCCAAAGTATGATGATAATCCAGCGGAAACACCACCTATGATCTTATTATCTGGATCTCTAAAGAATCTCTTGCCTGTCTTGATACCACTATCACTTGTGTTCTTATGCGAACTATGTTCTGCTCGACTACTCTTGACATCCTCTTCCTCTGTAGCTCCAAATTCTTCAGGAGTACCCATGACAGCCATGACCTTATCTACCTCTCTCAATCCCACGATAGGCTGCCCTTTCAAGTGCTCATTGAATAGTTCTGCTATTCTAATTTCGATATCTGATATGATGTCATCACATCCTTCTGACTTTGAAAAGTGTCTCTTTATGGTACTGAGATACTTGTCCAGTGAGCGATAGGCATCATCATCTATTGTGAATGGGTAGCCTCCGAGATTTATGTTGAATATCTTATTCATGTCAGTTTTTTTTAAATGTGCAGATCCTAAGATCTACTTAGTAGATTTTGTAGTTGATTCAGATTTTGCAGCGGTTACTACTTTTTTAGTTACAGCTTTGGGACTTATCATTGTCTTTGTCACTGCCTCATTCAGATCGTTCCAAGTGTCATAAAGACCTTCTAAGAATTCTTGCCCCAGATCTGTCAGTTGATAGTATTTACGAGGTGGCCCCGAAGTGGACTCTTTCCATTCATAACTCAACAACTCTGCATTCTTAAGTCGTGATAAAAGCGGATACATCGTACCTTCTACCACAATCAATTTTGCCTCTTTTAGCTTATTGAGAATGTCCGAAGGGTAAGCCTCCTCTTGTGAGATAATGGATAGAACACAGAGCTCTAATATCCCTTTTCTCATCTGCGCTTTTGTATTCTCTACGGTCATGTGACTGTGTTTGTCTGATACAAATATAGTATTACTTATAGTACCTTGCAATACAAAGTAGCTTATAAGTACACAGTACTATATAAATTATCCCATTTCATCGACGAATGAACCTAAGGATACTATATAGGCCTACTATAGGTCAATTAATAGACAACCGTTTAGGTATTTGTATCTGAAGACATAGCCACAGCGCACTTTTTATATGATGCCACATCATCATGAAGGACGATGATATCCCCTTTCTTTTTAAGTGCTAGTCTTTTAGATACAACCTCAGCGGTTGTATCAGCATCGAAATCCCCTGGCATCAAAGACCACATCATGATATCTGCGAAGTCTTTGATGGACCTATATTGAGAACGAGTCATCCTACCATATGCTGGTCTAAAGAGTTTAGTATTAATAATGTCGAGGCTGCGCTTTATATCTCTGATGTATTCAATATTTGAAGTTCTCCAGCCATCCAGATGTGCATATCCATGACTTCCGATGACATGGCCTTCTTGCTTAATCCGATCCACAAGCTCAGGATAGCGTTCGCACTTTTCGCCAAGCAGAAAGAAAATCGCTTTGATATCATGCTCCTTGAACAGATCCAACCAAAGTGGTGTACTCTCAGGATCAGGCCCATCATCTATGGTATACAAGACATCTCCATCTTGTCGACCATAATCCTCAGCCGACCAAATGGCCTTTGGATATAGCTGTTGCGACCATGTCGGCACCCTGATTAAGTACTTACGCATATTAATAATGAAGGTACACACTTAAGCTAATGCATCCGATAAATTATTCTCAAGGAAGTCAGCAGCTCATAAGTACTATCCATACCTTTGCTCACCTAATACAAGATGATGTCAGAGGAGAAAAATGTAAGAGTGCGATTTGCGCCAAGCCCAACAGGCCCACTTCACATAGGCGGTGTCAGAACAGCTTTATATAATTACCTGTTTGCGAAGAAGCACGGCGGTAC
>CALHUZ010000444.1 GCA_938039305.1 uncultured Saprospiraceae bacterium | reverse complement strand
AGGATCTTCGGGAGGAGCAAGACCTAAGGCAAATGTGGGATACAATCCAAAAACAAATGAAATAATACATGGACAAAATATTCTGCCAGCTGGTTTTAATCATTGGATAATTAAATTTCCTGGATCTGAAGACCCAAGGGACTTAGCCAATATTGAATACGCATATTATAAAATGGCTCTAATTGCAAAAATAGCAATGAGTGAATGTAAACTACTTGAAAGCACGAATGGTATGAAGGTCTTTGCTACAAAGCGTTTTGATAGAATTGGCAATGATCGAATCCACATGCACTCTTTGGCTGGCCTTACTCATGACAACTTCCGATTGAGTAATATTGATTATGGACACATTATCAATGTCGCATATCAACTTGAACCATCGGCATTGACCCGTGAGTATATACTTCGTCTGGCTGCATTTAATGTTTATAGTCACAATAGAGATGATCATTCTAAAAACTTCTCATGGTTAATGGACGAATCAGGGAAATGGACTTTAGCTCCGGCATATGATTTAACTTATTCATCAACGGCTATAGATGAACACAGCACAAGGGTAGATGGAGAAGGTGCCCATCCAGGCAGAAAGAATCTAATCACGTTAGCTAATGAATTCAGCATCAATAAACCGGATGATATAATTAATCAAGTTCAAGAGTCTTTAGCACAATGGCCAGCAGTAGCTAAAGAATGTGGGGTCAGCGATACTTCAACTACAAGAATTCAAGCAAAGTTCTTACAGCTTATTGACTAAGTTGATGATGAAATAAATGCCCCTTCTAAACTTTATCTATTTGCACAGAAGTCAGTTCAGTTAAAGGCAGCAGTACACTTCTTTGATCCAAAGGGAATTTCGCTTACTTTCGGTCAGTCTAATAGCACCTCAAGCTTCGCGTTGATGAGCAACATAAACATCTTCTTTATTCCTGGCTTAGCCTTTGACAAAAGGATATTTAAGAATTTAAACCTCTCTGAATACAAATGCCATTATATCGAATGGATTGAACCAGAAAAGAACGAGCACCTAATTGATTATTCGAAGCGTATGATTCAAGATTTCGTTTTTCCTGAAGATGCCACTAATGTCATTGTCGGCCATTCATTTGGAGGAGTGGTAGCTCAAGAGATTGCTTCATCTGTCAAAGTCGATCAGATAATTTTAATATCTAGCATCAAAAGCAGAGAGGAAAACCCATGGCATTTTAAAATTGTCGCTCCACTTAGATTACATTATCTATTTAGAAAATATGCTACGTTATTATTTTTTCCATTGTGGGGATCTTGGCATGATTACAAAACCAAAGAAGAACAAGATCTTTTTAAAAGCATGATCAGCAAGCAGTCCAATCACTATCTCAGATGGGCACTTCAAAACCTATCTTTATGGAAAGGTCCAGATAGAAATAAGAACTATTCACTATTTCACATTCATGGAAAAAAAGACAAAATATTACCATACAAGATAGTAAAGGCTCCTGACGTCACCTATGAAGACGGAGGTCATATTCTTGTTTTCAAAAAAGGGTTGGAAATAACTGCTATCATTAAAAAACAGATTAGCATATTAACATCAGTATGATCTTAAGGTTACACATGCTCTTCATTTTCATATTCTTACACAGTTCAGTATTTGGGCAAGTAGAAATATGCGATAATGGCGTAGATGACGATCTTGACAACTTAATTGATCTAAATGACGACGACTGCATTTGCCAAATGGCAACAGCTGCTTCTCTGATACCTAATCCTTCATTTGAAGAAATGGATTGTTGCCCAGCAGATAAAAGTCAACTCTTTTGTGCTTCAGATTGGGCCCAAGCGTCCACACCAACATCAGACTTTATTCATCTATGCGGATGGTCTGGTGTGAAAGAATATCCTCCGCCAACACCTTTCCCAGATGGCGAGGGCATATTAGGATTTAGAGATGGAAGGGTTAGCAGTGTCGATAGTTTAGATGCGCTATGGAAAGAGTATGCAGGCGCATGCTTACTGAATCCCATGAAGGCTAATACAGCTTACAGATTTCAGTTTGATATAGGATTCGTCAATCCTCAGATATCTCCACCACTTAACGTCACACTTTTTGGTACGACCAGTTGTGACTATTTACCTTTTGGAATAGGCGATGAAGCTTTTGGCTGTCCGTCTAATAGTCCAGACTGGATAAAACTGGGTGAAATTCCAGTCTCTGGTGGGTTAGGAGATTCCTGGGTAAAGACATTTATAGATATAATACCTAACGCAGATATTCATGCCATAGCTCTTGGCCCAGATTGTGAACCAAGACCAAGTTCTAATGTCATTTATTATTATCTAGACGATTTGTTTTTGATAGACATAGCATCATTAGACTTGCAGATTACATCGATCGTAGATCCATGTACTCAGGACTTTTATCTTTCAGTTCCCGACAATTCAGCATTTGCATATCAATGGTATTTATCTGGTGTAGCTATAAATGGAGAAACAAATTCAGAATTGAAACAGGCTTATGGAGAAGGGTCTTATCAAGTGACCATATTATCAGGATCATCCTGTCGCGTATCACCTTCTTATGAATACACTATCCCATTATTTTACCGATCTGATACATTAGCTATTTGCAAAGGTGAGTCATATTCTTTCGGAGCTTTGGACTTAACGAATTCTGGATCATATATAGATACTTTTCAATCTCAGTTTAATTGCGATAGTATTGTAACTCTGCAGCTGGAAGTTATTGGAGAAGTATCTGATACAATTGAAATGAGAATTGCTCCTGGAGAAACAATTGACTTTAAAGGCATGAGTTATACAGAAGAAGGAGAGTATTCCATTTCAACACCCTCCTCTCTTGGATGTGACAGTTTACTCTTGCTGCGTTTATTCCAATTCAAAATTTTTATTCCGAACATCTTTAGCCCAAATAATGACGGAGTTAACGATCTCTTCCGGCCTATACCTGCACCAAATGAAGTGGCATCCTATGATATGAAAATATTTAACCGATGGGGAAACCTCATCTATCAAGGCGATGCTTGGGATGGCTCAGATGAGTTGACAGATGTCTTTGTATATGTGATTGAGGTAGAGTTCATAAGCGGTGCATCAAATACATTTCAGGGCTCCCTGACACTGTTGAGATAATACTTGTGTTTTTTTTGCCAATATGAGAAAACAAGTGATCGACTATAAAGTACATTAGTAAACATAAGGGATAAATCAAGAGTGAGTAAATGTATCAAGAGATAAAACCATCAGAGGAGCTTAGCACATCAATAGACAGCTTCTGGACCTTTTCAAACAATCAGATTCTTGATCAGTTTAAAGTATTACCTGACACCTGTACAGACCTGATATTCGATCTAAGACAAAACATAGGGTACATATCTGGAGCGATGACAAAATATCAACTTATGGAATTAAATGCCCATTCAGATCTAATTGGCATCAGATTTAAAGTTGAGCATTTTGGTAACTTATCTACAGTTCCATTGAATGAAGTTAAAAATTTAAGGGTTGATTTTTCACAAATGCTTCCTTCCTACAATACCAATATCTTCAATAGACTTTCCAACCTTGAAACGACAACAAAGAAGATTGATTTTCTGGAGAAATTTATAATAACAATTTCAAGACAAAACCACCACAAACAAGATAAGCTCATTCTATCTGTTGCCCGAAGAATAAGACAGCTTAAAGGTATTCTAAGCATTGAAGGTCTTGCAAAAGATCACTATATAAGCTTAAGACAATTGCAAAGGCGTTTTAAAAAATACATGGGACTAACGATAAAAGAATTCGCCAACATCGTGCGTTTCAACAATGCAAAAAAAGACATCAAGACCTACAAAGACTTAAGCCTAATGGAAGTAGCATACAACATGGGTTTTCATGACCATTCCCATATGCACTATGAATTCAATCGTATTTCAGGAGAAAACCCAAGCCACTTTAGATAATGTCGCTTTTTTACAAAACAATATCCTTAGTAGCGAGTAAGTTTGCAAACAAGAAATGTAACCTTGGCCTTCACCAATTAGATAAGTCTTCTTTGCTTAATATCCGATCAACAAAAGAAGAATCCTCATAAGGTCAACTAAAAACAGAAAAATGAATATTCAATACGCATACACAATTCTCTATGTGAAAGATGTACCAGCAACTATGGAGTTCTATAAGAAAGCATTAGGGTTTGAACAGAAAATGCGAACCCCAGAGAATGACTATGGAGAACTAAAATCAGGAGAGACCACCATTGCCTTTGCCAATATCGAATTAGGGCTTTCAAATTTCAAAAAGGGCTTTAGTCAAAGTGAGCCAGACAAACAACCATTTGGAATTGAACTAGCATTTGTTACCTCAGACGTCGATGAAACTATGTCCAACGCTCTAAAGTATGGAGCCACACTATTAGAAGCCGCAGTTACAAAACCATGGGGACAAAAAGTGGGATACTTAAGAGACTTAGATGGATTCATCATTGAAATCTGCTCACCAATTCAAAGTAAAGAATAGAGCGGCTTAAGTCTTAGAAAACTCTTCTTCAAAATTTGAAATAAAGTCATTCACATACTTCTTAACCTTATCTGATTTTCTACAGACTAAGTAGTGTGTCCTCTTCAATCCGTTCTTCCCAATCTTCTTAAACATTAAATCATCAGAAACCCTAAACGACTTCAGCGCCCACTTAGGCATGCACATTATACCCATATTGGCATCAACCATTTCTAAAGCAACCTCTGTAAGCGGTATGGCTGATATCTTCAACGGAGTTATGTTATTGGGCTTTAAGTATTGCTCATATACTGAAACTGTTTCCATAGGAAAAGAATGAATGATTAGATGCGCATTTGAGAAATCGCTTGCCTCCATAAAATCA
>CALHUZ010000443.1 GCA_938039305.1 uncultured Saprospiraceae bacterium | reverse complement strand
GCAACAGCCTTATCTCTATCATAAGTCACCTTGAGACCAGTCTCCTCATAACTGTAGATATGAGCGATCCGATATGATGCAGACAATGTCTTTAATACTGAAATGACTTCATCATAGTAGCAGTGGACTTTTGTTTGATATTTACCTAGAGTGTCATCCATCTCCTTGATACTCTCGTGGACAAATCGCCAATGTCTATCTGAATAATTCGGATCAGCAATCACAGATGGCTCATAACAATGCAGCAATAAAGTCGGAAGTCTAGTCCCAATTGCTTGCGCTAATGGCTCATGATCAGTTAGCCGAAAGTCTCGTTTAAACCATACAATATTAATAGACTGCATAGGGAGAGAACACTCATCTTTGGATGAATGTTTGAATGTCGGAGTCAAAGATTGGATGAATTTCAATCTAAGCTTCAGAATCAAAGTCGTGAAGTTCGCCTACTCAATGTCGGATTATTCGCCTATCTTTGCCGTAGGCAAATTGTCTACATCAGACAGTAAAGAACCCAAACTCAGCTCATGTATAATCGTGCCATCGTTCATATGGATCTCGACTCATTCTTTGTCTCCGTAGAGTGCTTGAAGAATAGCCAACTCCTCGGTAAGCCCCTCCTCATCGGTGGGACTAGCCAACGTGGTGTGGTTGCATCGTGTAGCTATGAGGCGAGAAGATTTGGGATACACTCAGCGATGCCGATGAAGATGGCAATGCGTCTCTGCCCTGATGCCATCGTCTTACGTGGTGATATGGACTCCTACTCACAATACTCTAAGCTCGTCACCGAAGTCATCGCAGACGATGCGCCACTTTATGAGAAGGCATCGATTGATGAGTTCTACTTGGATATCAGTGGCATGGATCAACACTTTGGTTGCTATCAATGGTCGACTGAGCTGCGACATAAGATTATCGATGAGACAGGACTACCGATCTCATTCGGCCTCTCAGTCAATAAACTCGTCTCCAAGGTAGGCACAGGTGAGGCTAAGCCCAATGGTGCCATCAAGATCGACAATGGCACAGAGAAAGGATTCCTTGCTCCACTCTCGGTAAAAAAGATACCAGGTGTCGGTCCTAAGCTTTACAAGAAACTCTCCTTTATGGGAGTCCGCAAGATCGAGACACTGAGTCAGATACCTGTCCGATTACTTGAAAATGAATTTGGCAAATCTGGAAAGCGACTCTGGGAAAAAGCCAATGCCATTGACCATACCCCAGTCACTCCTTTTGTCGAGCAAAAATCAATGTCTAAGGAACGGACATTCACTGAGGACACTCTTAATATGGAGTACATCCGCAGTCTTGTCACCAAGCTCTGTGACGATCTCGCATTCGAACTGAGAAACAAACAGCGACTCACTTCTGTGATCACGATCAAGATTAGGTATGCGGACTTCAACACCTTTACAAAGCAACGGAGTATCTCATACACGGCTAACGATACTGTCCTCTTGCGCCATGCTCAAGAACTCTTCGAAAAGGTCTACGAACGAAGACAACTTATCCGTCTGATTGGAATCAAATTTGGTGGTCTTGTCCAGGGCAATTATCAAATCGACCTATTCGACGATACTGCTAAGCAGATCTCCCTGCTCAAGGAAAAAGATTGGATCCGTAACCGCTTCGGTGTGGATAAGATTATGCGAGGCAGTAGTCTTGGGTGAGGAAAAGATTAAGTTGCACGCTGAAGCAGTGTTCACATATTGTTGACATTTGTGTCTTTATAACTTATCTTTGTATGGTGAATATTAGGATAATCAAGTGGTCTAACGTCTTGACGACTATTAAGCATGACAAATTCATGCTAAAGGCATTTGAAGATTTTAGAAGAAGGTTGAAGTTTGCAGACCAATGTAAGAATCCGCAAGATTTGATTAAACACTTTCAACATAGTGATCTTATTACGTGCCCTAAGTTGAAACAAAGCAGAATTGTTTTCAATATTGGAAGCAACAAATACAGATTGATCTGTGGGAGTATCTTTAAAAATGAGAAGGCAATTTTGTTTGTTAAGTTTGTAGGCACTCATCAGGCGTATGACAAAATAGATCCTTGTACAATCAATATGTTTGAAAAATGAAAATGCAATACAAAAGAATACGAAGCATAGCGCAGTACAATACATACTGTGAAATATATGAAAGTCTGTTGATGGAGAATTCTGATAATTATGCAGAGGATCTGGATCTGCTAGAGTTACTCATCGAAGATTTTGACAATCAAACAATCGAGTCAATAGGAACAAAAGCAGATATGAACCCTGTCGAGATACTTCAGTATCTAATGGAGGAGCATACAGTAAGCAAGGCAGAGCTTGCAAGACAACTTAATGTATCCAGACAACTTATCACTGAAATCTTAAACTACAAACGAAATATCAGTAAAAAAATGATTACAAAATTGAGTGAAAGGTTTGGAATGCAGCATACAGCATTCAGTAGAGAGTATGAATTAAAAGGAAACAACAAGAGTGCAGCATAAGAGAGTTAATAAGTTTAATTCTAAGGTTAAGACTAATCTTAACCTACCCTACAGTCTAACTATCTAATAGATCACAACTCTTTTACTCTGAATGGTGCCGTCTTCGAAAATCAACAGCAAGTTGAAAACGCCTTTCAATCCATCCAGCTCAATAATGTACGGTTGCGAATTACTGGGAAAATTACTTGATTGGATGGCTCTGCCGTCTATTGCGTAGAGTTCATAGGACTGAA
>CALHUZ010000442.1 GCA_938039305.1 uncultured Saprospiraceae bacterium | reverse complement strand
TCAGTACTCGTTCCGATATTCTCATATAAGAAAAGTGCTGGATTATTAGAACTCCCATCTAATGATCTACCGCAACTTCCAATTAGAAGGTCAGTAAGACCATCTCCGTTATGATCGAAAAACATCGGCGTACTATTAGGTCCGTGATAGATCATATCTTCTGCAACAAAATTCTTAGTAATCAATTCAAAACGGGCGCGCTCCCCTTCTGTTCGCTCAACTTCATACAACCAAACATGATCTCCAGTTTGCTGTGAGAAAGCATCATTAGAAGTTACTACAAGTTCTCTCTTACCATCTCCATCTATATCTTCATCAAAGCCCGCAACAAAAAGATCTATATCTACTGGAGACTCAATAGTTGGAAAAAATGGATTCTGCTCTACAAAGTGTGCTTCTTCTAAAGTCCCACCATTCGTTAACTCAACCAAACCATCAAATGATATATCACCTAAAAACATTTCGTGCAAACTATCACCTGAAACATCCATGGAAAGGATAGTCGAACCAGAATGCCTACTACTCGCGACCAGCTCATCGCCGCTTTGAAAAGATGATGCACAATCTCCAGGAGTAGGACTAAGCGAAACATCTTCAGAAAAGCTACTCTCCACTAGTCCGCCATAGCAACTTGCTTCAAGTTCATAGATCAACGTGTCCGTTCCATATCCTAATTCTACGCTTTGGTTTCGATAATGATAAATCGTTCTTCCTGAAGGTTCAAAAGCTATGATATCCAGGTCGCCATCATTGTCGAGGTCTTTAATGTCAGGAAGATCGATCACACTTGCATAAATCTGAGTCACTGTGCTGCCTATAGGCACATAAAGTATGTCAAAGTCCTTTTCAGGAAATACTACAAGCTTATATGACAAGACACCTTCGGTCACAACTCCCTTGTAAACTTCTAGTCCTGGGATTCCTACATTAATAGGGCTACAGAATATGTCTTTAATACCATCATTATTATAGTCGCGCATTAAAAACCAATGGGGAGGAATAGGGAATATGCTGCGATAAGAAGGCTCGAAAGAAAATGAGCCATCTTCCTGTCGAATCAAGGGAGTTATGATAGATCCAGTTTTTTCAAAAATCACCACGTCCTCTAAGCCGTCTAAATTGAGATCTGCAGTGTTGAATTGTGGAGATCTGATTCCACCTATAAATGGCCACTTATATGCGTCTATCTCACCCTTAAATGGGATATCAGCTAAACCAATCTCTTGAGATCTGCATGGAATGCATGTCATACCAAACAATACCGCGATCAACAGAATATACCTCATGAGATAATTAACGTTCATTATGGCCTCAAAAGTTTAAGTGTGAAGATAGATTATACTTATAACTCATACTGGTGCGTTAATGCCCTGAAGTATGTAATTAACTTATAAATTGCATCCTTAAAGTAGCTGTGAAGTCAGGGTTATCACTGAATCAGCTGTCTTATTAATAACAAAGGAACTCTATGAAATTAGATCCGTCATATTCTGCTAACAGGAACAAGGGAATGCGTAACTCGATCGCTATTCACCTATTCTTGCTTTTAATAGCCTTTTTACTGAAGTTTGAAGTCGATCCAGTTGAGAAGATTGATCTTCAGTATGCAGTGACGGTTAACTTTCAGAAAGTAGATTTTACCAATAGTAAGAGTTCAAACAGCAACAAAAGTAGAGCGTCAGAAGGTGCTCAAAGAGCTAAGTCAGAAGCACCAAAGAAGCTTGAAACACCTAAGCCTGCTACTGTGCCTGTACCTAAGCCTGCACCACCTAAACCGACTCCTACACCTACTCCACCAGTTACAGATCCGACTCCTACAGAGCCTGTTATATCAGAGACTACAACAGACGTCAGTGATATCCAAGCTGTAGAAGAACCTATAGTTGTAGAAGATCCGGAACCAGAATATATACCGCAAGAAAGTCCAGACCCAGTACCGGCAGATGAGCCAGTCATATTGGATCCAACACTTCCTACGCTTGAAGATGTAATCGGTGATATAACAGATGATCCGATTGAAATGGAAGAAGAGCCAGGTTCTCCTTCTGATCAGCCAGGTAATTCTGATAGCAAGTCCAGTTCTTCTGGCACATCGGACAATGACCCTTCTCTCAAAGACGGAGATGGAGGATCAGGAAGAGGCGATAGTGGAACGGGCAAAGGTAGTGACGATGATGGTGATGACGATGACAGCGGTCTAGGAGATGGAGGATATGGTGAAGGTGAGTTCGATGCCTCAGGAGATGGTATTTTCGGCAGAAAAGTAATGTACCGAGATCCGAGTATGATCGGAATCAGTGGAAAATCAGGAAAGATCACATTTAAAGTGTGTATCAATAGAAGAGGTTCTGTAAGTATGGTTGAGATCAACGAATTTGAAACGACAATCAAGGACAATACTACTCTTAGAGCGGCCTTAGAATCGATGCGGAAATACAAGTATGAAGAAGATTTTTCAGCTGCAAAAGAGCAATGTGGTAATTTCACTGTTATCATAGACAACTATAATGGAATAAGAAAAGGATAATCTCCTCTTTCTCAATCACAATCAATGTATTACTTTTAGCAGATGACAAGATCTGACGCTAAAGACATTTTACACTCGATGACTTCTGGGTTCTCACTATTAAGACATGCCCGTACAGTTGAATTGGTGATGGAGGCCCTCGCTCTACATTTTAATGAAGATCCAGATACATTTGCGATAACTGGTCTTCTTCATGATGCAGATTATGAGATGTATCCAGAGGAGCATCCTAATGTCATCGTGAAGAAACTGAATGAGATGGGTGAGCAGGACATAGCTCATGCTGTAGCAGGTCATTATACAAAGTGGAATGTCCCACGTGAATCAATGCTTGACAAGTGCATCGTAGCGGCTGATGAGATCACAGGGTTTATAGTGGCAGCCGCACTAATTCGTCCTACTAAAGTAGAAGGACTAACAGCAAAGTCCGTGTTAAAGAAGTTCAAAACGGACAAGTTCGCTGCATCAGTTGATCGAGAAGAATGCAGAAAAGGAGCCGCTTTGATCGGTATGGAGCTAAGAGAATTGATCGATTTCATCATCCCCGTCCTTCAAAAGCATAAAGAAGAACTGGAGCTTACTGCTGGTTAGTCTTTACTTGCATAAGATTGTAGTCTGGCAATCCACTCTCAAATTATATTATTCTACATGTATTATGTACCTTTCTCGCCGAAAGCCAAGCTGATATATGTTATTCAAGAATCCCCTCCTTTTAGTTCTATTATTTACGCTATTTCAGAGTTGCTCTGAAGATGTAAGAGATCGACCATTGACAATGTCACCGGAAGTTCGATCTGGCCTTACTCTTATACCACTGCCCTCTTCGATATCAATATCAGATGAAACCGTAGACATATCCAATGGGTTCAAGTTCAAGGTTCCATTGACAACAAATACTCTGGGCTCACAAGTCGTATCCGCAGGCCTAACTCGACTAAAAAAGATGGGTTATAAGACCGAAGAAAAAAACGGCTTACTTGTCTCCATAGACTTAGGTGATGTAGCCTTTCAAAATCATAGCATCGATACTGATGAATCTTACCAGCTACAGATAGCCAAAGAAGGTATCAATATCACCGCTTCTAACCCTGTAGGTCTAAGTCATGCTTTCTCTACTCTGTCTCAATTACTTTATAGTGCGAAGGTCAAAGGCCAGCTAAAAGCATATAATATAAATGATGCTCCGCGATATGCTTGGCGTGGACTTATGCTTGATGTTGCTCGTCATTGGATACCGAAGAGTATTGTGCTTGAAAATATAGAAGCGATGGCTTCTGTGAAGCTTAACGTCTTACATCTTCACTTGTCTGATGATCAAGGGTTCAGAGTAGAATCTAAAGAGCTTCCTTTACTTCATCAAGAAGGATCTGGTGGTCAGTACTATACTCAAGAAGACATCCAAGAAATAGTGGCTTATGCTAGTGCTCAAGGCATTAGAGTAATTCCCGAATTTGATATGCCAGGGCATGTTTCAAGTTGGCTGGAAGGATATCCAAAAATCGGGACAGGCGGTGCTGGAGAGAAATTGCAAAAAAGCTATGGTATTCATAAAGGAATATTAGATCCTACATCGGATGCTACTTACACTTTTATAAAAGTACTGTTGACTGAGATGGCTACACTTTTTCCTGATGAATATATCCACGTCGGAGGAGATGAAGTATCATATGACAACTGGGCTACCAATGATAAGGTCATGGCTTTTATGAAAGAAGGCGACCTCCAGTCTCTCTCTCAGCTAAAAGGCTACTTCACTTTAAGAGTACAGAAAATAGTAGCAGGCTTAGGAAAGAAAATGATGACTTGGGATGAGGCATTACGGCCAGAACTAAAAGCGGAGGATGAAATAGTTATCCAATCATGGCATGGTCAGAGTAAATTAGAACAAGCTGCAAAATTGGGTCATAAGAGTATACTTTCTTCAGGTTGGTATCTGGACCATAAACTTCCTATTAAAGAATTATACAAAGTCGATCCTTCAGAAAGTCAAAACGAATTAAAGTACACTTCTGATTCAACAGACTTCAGTATATATCAATTAGACGTTTCAATAAATGAAATACCTGCAAAAGGATCAATAATGTTATTCGGATTGAAGTCCAAAAATATATCTGGAGTGATCAATATCATGGGCGTTCCAAGTTCTATCGAAAATGCAAAGTTGATTCGTGACAACTTAACTTTTCAATTCAGTGGCGATGCAGGAGTGCTCAGCGCTAACATTTCCTTGGGAAAAGATGACTCAATCACTGGAACGATTCTAATAGGTGGACTACCTTTAAACATAACAGGAATTAAAGCAGGAGGTGATGATATGCCGGACGGTGTAAACATCCCAGAAGAACCTAAGAAAGTGCAGCTCACGGCAGCGCAAGCCAAACTCATCATAGGCGGTGAGGCCTGTCTATGGTCAGAGTGGGTTGATCAGAACAACATGACTTCTCGCATATGGCCTCGAACTGCCGCTGTAGCAGAAAAACTATGGAGTCCAAAAGAGTCAACACAAGATGTAGCAGACTTCTATAGAAGATCATTAGGTTTTTCTAATTACCTAAATGAAATAGAAGTCGATTATAATGGCAATCAGATTGAATTTATAAAGAGCGTTTCTAACGATGTGTCTGTAAGTGACATAAGCTCCTTTATAGAAGTACT
>CALHUZ010000441.1 GCA_938039305.1 uncultured Saprospiraceae bacterium | reverse complement strand
TTAAAGATGTTTCCTGCAGATCAGATTAAAAAAGTCGAGGTTATATCTTCTCCAGGAGCCAAATATGATGGCGAAGGCAGCGCAGGAATTATAAACATCATCACCAAGAAAGAAAATGTTGAAGGTATAGCAGGTACGATAAATGCTTCAGCTGGAAATAGACAAAGTAATGCAAACGTAACTTTGAATATTGGGAAAGGACGATTTGGTTTTACAACAAATGCATCAGTATTTTACTCTCTTCCTGTAGATGCCAACAATAGTTTTTTACGGACTTCAGATTCAGGAGATGTTCTTTATAAACTCGATGGTATCACCAATACATCACGCTTAGGGTTTAATGGTTCAGCGTCTGCTTTCTATGATTTCAATGCTTACAACTCGATAAATACAGCATTAACACTAAGAGGTTTTGGATTCGATAGAAATGGTACTTCTGAAGGTAGTCTTGGTGCTTTTGCATTTGACAGAGAGTCTATAGGAGATAATCTTTTCAGTGGTTACGATTGGAATCTTGACTACACTAAAAAATTTGAATCAAATGAAACAAGAGAGTTAGTATTCGCCGCTCAAGTTTCTGGCAATATCCAGAATCAAGACAATACAGTGATGGATATGCTGCCAGACATGACGGTATTCAGAAATGACATAATCAATAACGAAGGTGACAATGTAGAGATAACAGCCCAGATAGATTATGTAGAACCTATTTCAAAAGGAACAAAACTTGAAACTGGAATCAAAACTGTTATTAGAAATATAGATAGTGATTCTAAATTCACTCCTAATAATGGCAGATCAAATATATTCCTATACGATCAAGATGTCTATGCGGGTTATGCATCCCTAACATTTGTAGTAGGGAAACTAAACTTTATAACTGGCTTGCGCTATGAGCGCACGGATATAAATGGAGATGGTGATGAGATAAACCAACAATTCAAAAATGGTTACAATAATTTCTTACCAAACTTTGCAGTATCTAAGTCTTTTAAAAACTTCAAGACTTTAAAGTTAGGATACAGTCAGCGTATAGAGCGGCCATCCTTATTCTTTATCAATCCATTTCGAAATGTCACAGACTTTGGAAACGTATCTCAAGGCAATCCAAGTCTTGACCCTGAGTTAGTTCATCAAATCGAGGTTGGTTATAATACCAACATTTTAGGCTTTTCCATATTTGGTACTGGATACTATAAAAAGTCAACGGCACTAATAGAACAGATCACAAGTCTACGTACAGCGGGAGAGTTGGGATTAGAAAATCTGCCATCTGAAAATGAAGTGTCATATACTTCATACCTCAATGTCGGCGAAAATAATTCTATTGGTGTCAACTTATTCACTACAAAGACAATTGGAAAATTCACCCTTAGAGGAGGAGGAGATGTCTTTACATACAATGCCAATGGTATAGTGAATGGGCAAGAATTAGAAAATAGTGCTTTGAGCTATAGACTCTTCACAAATGGAGAATACAGCTTCACTGGAACGCTTAAAGCAGACTTCTTTGGATTTTTCCAAGCACCGCAGTTTACGCTACAAGGAGAGAATCCTGCATTCTCAATATTTGGTATGGGCTTTAGAAAAGAACTTAAAGATTGGAGCATAGGAGTAAGAATTATAGAACCTTTTAGTGCTACTAAGTCATTCAACTCTGACATACAAGGTGATGGCTTTAGACAAGTATCCAACTTTGAGTTGCCATTTAGATCGATTGGTCTAAATATCAGATATAAGTTCGGTAAAGTAGAGTTCAAGCAACGCCAAAGCAAAGTAAAGAACACAGACGCCAAAGGCGGTGGCCAACAACAAGGTGGCGGACAGCAAGGCGGCGGCGGTGTAGGAAGATAAAGACGTAGATATTTCGACCTATCCGCAATAGCTCATTCCAAAAGGAACAAAAGGCCATAACTACTGATGTAGTTGTGGCCTTTTTACATATTATAGACTGGAGTGTTATCTTGTGGCTATATAACTAACAGCTATGAGCCTCGAAACGAAAAACATATCTCTTGTCATCAGCTGGTTTTGTATTCTCACTATCACGTTGGGCTTGATCGTGACTTCGTGCAAGGTCGAATCTCCCGATCCTCTTAATCACATAGATGATCAAGAAGTAAAGAGAGTGCTTAACAAGGCTTATGAAAGCGCAGGAGGCTTTGATACATATGCCAACATGGATAGTATCATTTTCAATAAGAAGACCGTCCTCTATCTTGCTGATGGTTCGATAGAAAGCTCAGTCGATCAAAGGCATGCTTACTCCCTTCATCCAACTCCATCAGGAACTATATCATGGTCGGATAGTATAGGTGATCGTACGATTAGATTTGGGCCAAAGGGAGCTTTCAAAACCTTAAATGGCAAGCAGGTACCAGACTCGGAAAAATCCGCCACTTCAAGCTTTTTTAGTAACTACTACGTTCTATTCTTACCGTTTAAGTTTGTAGATCCCGGTGTTACGCTTAGTTATGAGGGAACTACGACCATTGATAAAAGAAAAGCAGATATCATCAAAGCCGTTTATGCGCCAGAAGTACACGACAATCACAGCACATCAGATGAATGGTGGCTTTTCTTTGATGAAGAAGATGGGAAAGTGATTTCTAATCTTGTTTATCATGAGCCAACATATGCATACATTGAGAATACCGAATCCACAGAAGAATATCCATTGCGCATGAATCTCTTTAGACAAACTTGGCGTACAGATCAAGATCGCAATAAAGAATACTTGAGAGGAGAGTTCTGGTATAGCAACTATAAGTTTACTTCAATACTTGACTAATATATGTATGTACCTTCTATACATAATGGGAAAGATCAAGAGCAAGTCTATGACTATATCCGACATCATGGATTCGCCACATTGGTTAGTCAACACGAGGGTCGACATATAGCCACTCATATACCGATGTATCTCAATGAAGGCGCACAAGGCAACTATACATTATTAAGCCATATCGCTATTGCAAATGAACAGAAACATTCTTTTGATGAAAAGCAAGAGTTGCTTGCTATATTCATGGAACAACACGCGTACATATCATCATCATGGTATAGCCATCTGAATGTACCTACTTGGAACTATGTATCTGTTCATGTATATGGCACGGCAAGGGTCATAAGTGGCAATGAACTTCGTGAATCGATCGAAAAACTTGTAGATCAATACGAAAGGGGTAGACCGGATAGATTTAAAGTAGATGATATGCCACATGATATGAAGGAAGCTCATTTCAAAGGATTGGTAGGGTTTGAAATGAAAATCAGTAAAATCGAATCATCTTATAAGCTAAGTCAAAATCGAAATGATAAGGATCATGCTAACGTGATATCTCAATTAGAAAAAGAAGAAAATAGTGGGAGCATAGGAATTGCGAAAGCTATGAAGGAATTGCGAAAGTCATGAAGAGAGCGTTCGTATTAAGAAATATATGCATAGCAGCAAGTTTATTCCTTTTT
>CALHUZ010000440.1 GCA_938039305.1 uncultured Saprospiraceae bacterium | reverse complement strand
GTCCAGCATTTTGGCTACCTCAAGCACCTTCTGTCTCATTGTAGTGCTAATGTCGTCCTTATCATTAAGCGCTCGTGATACTGTGGTTGTTGAAACATTTAGGTACCGAGCTATATCCTTAAGGGTAGTGCGCATAAAGTTTGTCGTTCTCGCGAAGTTATTAACTTAAACGATTCCGTTATCGATTAAGTAGATGTTTTTCTCATGAATAATGCCTCGATTATGAATGCCAGTACGATCTAATTGTTAAGTTTGTCAGGTTTCCAAAGTTTATGCGCTTTGGATGTATGGAATATTATATCAACAAAATATTTAGTCGTATGAAAAAACTATTTAATCTGGCCGCGTTGGCCTGTGCGCTAGTTGTACTTACAGCAGCACAGTCCTTTGCACAGAGAACTGTCTCAGGTGTCGTAAATGATGCCCAAGGAGAGTCTCTTATAGGTGCCAACATTCTTGAAAAAGGTACTTCAAATGGAACCATCACAGACATTGATGGCTCTTATTCTTTGACAGTAGCTGATGGAGCAACACTTCTTTTCTCTTATACTGGTTTTACAGATCAGGAGATAGTAGTGGGTAATCAAAGTACAATTAATATAAGCCTTGCTGCAGGTGAGCTCTTAGACGAAGTTGTAGTAACTGGTTATGGAACTCAGAAGACTCGAGAAGTTACGAGTTCTATCACATCTGTGAAAGCAGAAGATTTTAATAAGGGTAATGTAAACGATGTCTCTCAGTTACTTCAAGGTAAAGTAGCAGGACTTGTTATTGCAAGACCTGGTTCTAATCCAAATGGTGATTTCAGTATCCGCCTTCGTGGTTTATCAACTACTGGTGCGAGTACAGAACCATTAGTTGTAATTGACGGGGTTCTTGGTGGTGATCTCAATAGTATAGAGCCACAGGATATAGCATCTATAGATGTTCTTAAGGATGGCTCAGCATCAGCTATCTACGGTACACGTGGAGCTGCTGGTGTCATTCTTGTTACTACTAAGAGAGGTGTGCCTGGACAAACTAAAGTAGAATATACGGGACAGATAAGTATGGATATTTTAGACAGAGCGCCAGATGTCCTTACTGCAGATGAATATGTTGCTTTTGGAGGAGGTACTGATTTAGGTGGAGACATCAATTGGTTCGATGAATTAACTCAGACTGGACAGTCACACACGCACAACTTGTCGTTGAGCGGGGGTACACAGAGCACTTCTTATAGAGTGTCTGGTAACTTTAGAGATGTGCAGGGTATAGCCAAGACCACTGGTTTTGATAGATTTAACTTAAGAGCTAACGTTACTCAAAAAGCGCTCAATGATAAATTAAAAATCAACGTAAATCTATCTTCAACAACGGAAGATGCTGGTTTAGGATTTGATGAAGCGTTTCGATATGCTACTATATTCAATCCAACTACACCATTCGTGAGAGATGTCAATAACGAGAGCTTCGCGAGATGGGATGGATATTATCAGCAAGTTCTTTTTGACTACTATAATCCAGTAGCTATTATAGAGCAAAATGTAAGAGAAAGAAAGACAAAGACAGTCGCTGCTAACATAAGAGGTGATTATAGTGTTACTGATGACCTCACTGTAGGGGTGTTTTATTCTTCTCAAAGATCTAATATTGATTTTGGACAATACTGGGATCAGAATAGCTTCTTGATAGGAGAGAATGCTGGAGGTCAAGCGAACAAGAGAAATGATGAAGCTCAAGATCAACTGTTCAGATTAGAAGCAAACTACAAAACTGAGCTTGCGAACAATACAGAACTATCAATCTTGGCTGGTTATGAATATCAAGATTTTGAATTTTCAGGATTCAGTGCAACCGGTGGAAGATTTTTAACTGATGCATTTGGTTTTGATAATCTTGCTGCAGCTTCAGATTTTAATAATGGTTTGGGAAGTGTGTTTTCTTATAAAAATACTAACAAACTGATTTCATTTTTCGGAAGAGCTAATTTTAACTTCGACGATAAGTTTTTCGCTTCTGCGAGTTTAAGAAGAGATGGATCTTCTCGATTTGGAGATAACAATAAATGGGGTTTTTTCCCAGCTATATCAGTTGGAGCTGACCTTGTAAAAGTAGCCGGCATTTCTGGTTTCGATCAATTGAAGTTAAGAGCAGGTTATGGCCAAACAGGTCAAAACGTAGGACAAAGTCTTCTTGCACTCCAAAGATTTGGACCGACAGGAAACTTCTTCTTTAATGGAGAGTTTGTACCAAGTTATGGTCCTGTATCTAATCCAAACCCAGATCTTAAGTGGGAGCGCAAGACAGATATCAATGTTGGTATTGACTTTGCAATTATGGATTACAAGTTGACTGGATCTTTAGATGTTTATAGATCTAAGACAGATGATGGTATTTTCTTATTCAACGTTCCTCAGCCACCTAACTTATTCAATCAAACGAACTTCAACGTTGCTGAGTTAGAGAATAGTGGAATAGAGTTAGCACTTAACTACAATGTTGATTTAGGTGCTGACAAGTCTTGGACAGTTTCTTTTTCTGCTGCAAAACAAATAACACCTAAGTTGGTTTCTCTTTCGGATGAAGCGAGAGGAGTAAGTATCGGTGGATTTGTAGATGGAGCGAACCTTGGTTCTCCAGGTCAGAACGGAACTCCATTAGTTAGACTACAAGAAGGAGCTGACCTGGGTCAGTTATGGGGACTCGTGATAAATGAGGATAATCCAGTTAACGACGATGGTACTTGGAATTTTGTTGATGTAGATGGCGATGGCGTTCAAGATGACATTAGTGATAGAGCGGTAATCGGAAACGGTTTTCCAGCTTGGACATTGGGTCTTGGGAATACTTTTAATCTTGGAAATCTAGATGTGAATGTATTCTTTAGAGGTGTTCTTGGACATGACCTGATTAATACTTTCAGAGCTTTCTACGAAGCTCCTGGTCAGATTAGCGCATACAATATATTAAGTACTTCAGGTGATATACCAAATCTTAAGGATCAACCTCAATTTTCAAGTCGTCACGTAGAAGATGCAAGTTTTCTTAAACTAGATAACCTAACTTTTGGTTATACTCTTGATGCAGGGAGCTTACCATCAGGTTTTAGTAAAGTTAGATTATTTGTAACTGGTCAGAACTTGTTAACTATAACTGGTTATTCTGGAGTATCTCCAGAACCAAGATTGGATGACAAGTCAAGTTCATTTAGAGCATTAGCTCCAGGAATCGATAGAAGAAATGAATATTTTTCTTCTAGAACATTCACATTTGGATTAAACATAGGATTATAATTATCGTAGATAAATATATTAAAAATGAAAAATTTAAAATTATCTCTTAAACTATCCATGTTGGCCATTTGCCTCGTTGCATTTATGCCTGCATGTACAGATTTGGAAGAGCAAGTTTTTAGTGAGGTAACCGCTGATAACTTTTTCCAGACAGAAGCTGAATTTATATCTGCGCTAGGTGCAGCATACACATCTCTTTATGGATATATGGGGACTACATCTCTTTGGGCGGCGCAAGAAGTGTCTTCAGATGAAATGGTTGTTCCTACAAGAGGTCCTGACTGGGGTGACGGTGGTCACTGGGTTAGATTACACCAACAATTATGGACTGCAGAAGATCCTACGGTTGGTACCACTTGGAACTTCTTGTTCGGTGGTGTTAGTGCTACTAACAGATTGATCTTTCAATTTGAAGAATTGCAGAACCCATTAACGGATCCATTTATTGGTGAGTTGAAAGCGCTTAGAGCGATATACTATATGTGGTTGTTAGATACATTTGGTAATGTACCAATTGTAACTTCTTTTGCTGATGCAGACCCTGCACCACCAACGAATTCAAGAGCAGAAGTTTATGCTTTTGTAGAAACAGAATTACTTGCAGCGTTGCCTAATGTTACGAGCAACGTAGACGGAAGTACTTATGGTCGAGTGAATCAAATGGTGGTTCAAGCAGCACTTGCTAAGTTATATCTTAACGCTGAAGTTTATAGTGGTTCACCACAATGGGCTAAAGCGGCAAATGCATGTGACGCTATCATTAACTCAGGTAATTACTCATTAGAGAATGATTACTTCGCAAACTTCAATGTTGACAATGGTGGTTCTACAGAAGCTATTTTTGCGATACCTTATGATGCAGTTTTTGCAGGAGGTAATAACATCGTGATGCAAACATTGAGTTACTTGAATCAACAGTCATATAATTTAGCAGCACAGCCATGGAATGGATGGTGTACACTTGAAGAATTCTATAATTCTTATGATGATGCTGATTTAAGAAAAGGTCAGGCGAATACAGAAGATGGTCCTTCACCTGTAAGAGGCAATTTCCTTGTTGGCCCACAGTGGGATGTAAGTGGAAAAGTTAGATTACAAGATGATGGAACAACAGCAAGTGGTATTGACCCAGATGGTATTCCATTCACACTAAGAGCTGAAGTAAATGAGCTTTTCCCAGAAGCATGGAGAGAAGCAGGAGCGAGAAACTCTAAGTTTGAGTTTGAAATCGGGGGACAGCCTAACATGAACAATGATATTCCAATCTTTAGATATTCTGATTTCATCTTGATGAAAGCAGAGGCATTATGGAGACAAGACGCTGGAAGTGCAGAAGCACTTGCGCTAGTGAATCAGATTAGATCAAGAGCAGGAATGCCTGGATTTGATGCATTGACTGCTGAGAATCTTTTAGCTGAAAGAGGAAGAGAGATGTTCTCAGAACTTCAAAGAAGAACTGACTTGATTAGATTCGGTCAGTTTGCTACAGCAACTTGGTTTGGAAAGGATGCTCAACCAGAGTGTAAGAATTTATTTCCGATTCCAAAGAGTCAGACGGATGCTAATCCTAACCTTGTACAGAATCCTTGTTATTAATAATATAACATAGCAAATTATAAAAACCCGCATTACATTCGTGATGCGGGTTTTTTTATCATCCTTCATGAGATATAGTGCTTATTCATATCTGTGTTTAGTGTTACTGCTTTGGTCTAGCTGTACGGATCAAGAACACGAAAGTGATGATAGGGATTACTTATTTCAGAAGATTGACTTGGTGAAAGCTGGAATTGATTTTCGAAACGATCTAGTTTATACTGAAGAGTCAAACGTTTACACTTTTCGTAATTTCTATAATGGCGCTGGAGTTGGATTGGGTGATTTTAACAATGATGGGTTAGTTGACATTTTCTTTTGTGGTAACCAAGTAGAAAATAAGCTCTATCTCAATCAAGGAGATTTTCAATTTAACGACATAACAGATATGGCGGGCGTAGCCTCAAAGAATGTTTGGTCTACGGGAGTGAGTATAGTTGATATCAATGGAGATGGCTGGTTGGATATTTATGTATGTAAGAGTGGAGACCTGGAAGGAGAAAACAGGCATAACGAGTTGTTTATCAATAACGGCAAATCACAAAACGGTTTAATCTCCTTTACGGAAAGTGCTGAGTTGTATGGGCTCGATGATATAGGTCTCTCTACACATGCAGTCTTCTTAGATTATGATCTGGATGGGGATTTGGATTGCTATCTGCTCAACAATTCATTTAGAAGTATAGGCAATTATGATCTGCGCCCTAATCAAAGAGAGCTGAGAGATACCCTTGGCGGGAATAAATTGTTTAGAAACTACTTAGTTGAAAAAGGGCCAAAGAGCCAATCTAATATTTTCGAGGATGTAAGCGAAGAAGCGGGTATATATGGAAGCTCTATTGGCTTTGGGCTTGGTGTGACATTTGGAGATGTTAATCAAGATGGTTGGCCAGATATATATGTGAGTAACGATTTTTTTGAAAAAGATTATCTCTACATCAATAACCAAGATGGCACCTTTGACGAAAGTGTTGATGAGTATATGTCAGAATTGAGCATGGGATCTATGGGTGCAGATATGGCAGACGTCAACAATGATGGTATGCAAGATATCTTTGTCACAGAGATGCTTCCGAGAGATGAACAAAGACAAAAGACAAAATCTCTTTTCGAAGATTGGAATAAGTATTCACGTGGTGTAAATGCTGGATATCATAATCAATTTGCGCGAAATGTTTTGCAACTCAACACAGGAAGGGAAGCATTCAAAGAAGTGGGAAGATATGCTCAGGTGGAGGCAACTGATTGGAGCTGGGGTGCTTTGATTTTTGATATGGACAATGACGGATGGAAAGACCTTTTCGTTGCCAACGGTATTTATAAGGATCTTCTGGATCAAGATTATATTAACTTTTATTCTAATCCACAAGAGGTTAAAAAAATACTCTTTGACAAAGAGAAAGGGGGATTGGATAAATTAGTCGATATGATTCCTTCTGAAGCATTGTCTAATTTTGCCTTTCGAAATCAAGAGGGCTTTCGTTATACCGATTTTTCTCAAGACTGGGGTCTTGTAGAAAAAACTTTTAGTAATGGCTCTGCATATGGCGATCTTGATAACGATGGCGATCTTGACCTTGTCATAAATAATATAAATGACGCTCCAATCATCTACAAAAATTCAAGTCAGAAGGATGCAAGAAGTAGCTTTTTGCAAATAACATTGAAGGATTCGACCTCGCATAATTCTAATTGTATAGGATCTGCAATTACGATATATCAGCATGGTGAGATACAACATGTCGAAGTAAATCCAGCCAGAGGGTTTATGTCTACAGTTGATGCAAGAGCCCATTTCGGATTAAAGAATCTTGCTGATATAGATTCACTAATAATTAGATGGTCCGATCGATCTTATTCTCGACTTGTTAATGTTAAAACTGGTCAACACATCACAGTTGTGAAAGGCAGTAGTGATGAATTCATCCCTGTGAAAACACAAAACCAGTCAATTCAAATACTTAATAAACGGAGTGATATAAAATTGATATTTGAGCATCGTGAGAATGAATATTCTGATTTTGACAAAGAGCCTTTACTCTCACAAATGCACAGTAATGTAGGCCCAGCATGTTGTGTTGGAGATATCAATGGTGATGGGCGAACTGATTTTTATGTTGGTGGCGCAAAGGGACAAGTAGGGCAGTTGTTTGTACAGAATAAACAAGGATCATTTGTTGAAACGAGTATTTCATGGCTCAATAGTAATATTGATTCAGAAGATACCGCATGTCTTTTCTTTGATGCTAATGGAGACAAGAAGCAAGACTTATATGTGGCAAGTGGAAGTAGTGAGTTTGGTCCTAACAACTCAAACCTCATGGATAGATTATATCTAAATCAGGGAGGTAATAATTTTGAAAAGAGCAATCAGGTACTTCCAACTTTTAACTTTGAAAACACATCTTCCTTAGTCCCTATAGATTTTGATCTTGATGGAGATGAGGATCTTGTAGTGAGTACTTTTATTCGATCTTATAACTATGGGGTCCCTTCAAATATATATTTGCTCCAAAACGATGGCAAAGGAAATTTTGAAAATGTAACTAAAGAGTTATCACCTGACTTCTTGAACGCAGGAATGATAAGTGATCTTGGGTTGCTAGACTTGGATGGAGATGGGGATATGGATATTGTGGCTGTCGGTGAATGGACGGAAATATGTACGTATATTAATGATAATGGCCGTTTCAAAAAAAGGAAATTCAAGACGATCGAAAATATATCAGGCCTTTGGAATACGCTACACATATCGGATATAGACAAAGACGGAATGGATGATATTGTGCTTGGTAACCACGGATTAAATTCCCGGTTGCGAGCATCGGTATCTCAACCGCTACATCTTTATATTAATGACTTTGATCAGAATGGAAGAGTTGAGCAGATCATGACTTATACAAATGATAATGGTGAATTTCCATTTGCTCAGAGAAGTGACCTTTTGAAGCAATTGCCTTATCTTAATAAGAACTACCCCAACTATAATTCATATGCTGATCAAGAGATAAAGGATATCTTCATAGAAGATCAGTTGACAAGCAGTATAAGGCTTGAAGTAAATGAATTACGTTCAATTGTATTGTGGAATAATGGGTCAGGAGTATTTGATGTAAAGGCTCTGCCAGAATCCGCACAACTGACTTCTATATATGCCATCACATCTGATGACTTTAATGGAGATGGTATAGTTGATCTTTTATTGGGCGGAAATCAGACAAGGATGAAGCCTGAATTAGGAATTCAATCTGCTAGTTTTGGGCAGATGCTATTGGGATTAGGAGGCAGAGAATATGAGGCAGTCGATGAGAATGAATCAGGCGTATTTGAAAAGGGAGAAATAAGAGGTATTGAGTCAATTAATATCTCTGGAGATGATAATGTACTAATTGTAAAAAATAATGGTGTTCCTGTTATCTATGAAAAGAATGAAATTAGGAAATAAGGTTGCTTTTGTGATGGCTATCTTCTTTATGATAAGCTGTACTAGTAAGAGTGACTATCATAAGATAGTTGAGAAAGAACTTGCTTCAGGTATCAGATATGATAGTTTATTTTTAGGAATGTCCTTTGGAATGTCTTCTGAGGATTTTTATAAGCGTTGTTGGGAGTTAAACAAAGAAGGCCTCATTCGTGAAGGTGGTAATAATGCTACAGTGTATCACGAGATCAATGATCTTGACGATAAGGCTGCTATGGAGTTTTACCCGATATTTAAAGATGAAAAGATTCAATCAATGACAGGGCATTTTCATTATCTAAAATGGGCGCCTTGGAATAAGGAAACTTTTGCAGACGTATTGATTGTAAAAGTAAAGGATATGTT
>CALHUZ010000439.1 GCA_938039305.1 uncultured Saprospiraceae bacterium | reverse complement strand
AGTTATCTTCATGTATTCACCTACTCTGAACGTGCTAATACGCTTGCTACAGAGATGTCTTCTTCAGTGCCTATGTCTGTGAGAAAAGAAAGAAATAGAAAACTAAGAGCTCTTTCGCAAAAAAAGAAACAACACTTTTATCAATCACATATAGATCGAACATGTAGCGTCCTCATTGAGGATGAAGTTTCACCTGGTATTGTACAAGGATTCACGGACAATTATATCAAAGTAAAAGTGGCGAGCAAAGAAGATGTGGAGAATACAATCCAAACAATTAAAATTGGTTCGTATCAGTCAGATGGAACATGTGAGGCTACTATTTGTGAACCCGTTGCTCTTCTTCTTTAAGGCGCTAGTAGCCTGAATCCTACACCATGTACATTTTCTATTTCTATAGCAGGGTCAGCAGAAAGGCGCTTTCTCAATCTTGAAATAAAGACATCCATACTTCTTCCTAAAAAGTAGTCTTCTTTACCCCATATTTTTTCAAGTAGCGTTTTCCTTTTCACAACTTTATTTTTTTGCGCTACGAGCTCATAAAGTAATTCTCCTTCTCGCTGTGTGACCTTTATTTTTTGGTCTTCTCTAACCAAGAGTAAGTTGGGAACATCAAATGTATATGATCCTATATGCTGAACAGTTTGTCGTTCTAAGTTGACGTATTTTCTTTTTATAAAGATATTTATTTTAAGCACTAATTCTTCAATGCTAAAAGGCTTAGTTATATAATCGTCAGCTCCGATTTTAAGACCTTTTAATTTGTCCTCTTGCATAGATTTTGCAGTGACAAACATGATTGGAATCTGTGCGTTTTTAGATCTGATATATTTAGCAACAGCATACCCGTCTACTTTAGGAAGCATAACATCAATCACGCATATATCATAGCTGTTTGCACGAAATGCTTTCTTGGCGAGCTCTCCATCAGTATAGAGATCTACTTCAAAACCCTCTTGTATGAGACTATCTTTAGTGACAAAACCCAAGGTTTCATCATCTTCTACGTATAGTATTTTACTTTTCATATGGTATTGTTATAGTGAAGATAGAACCGTTTCTTGGTTGTGATGAGACATTGATGGTCCAATTATGTGCAAGGCATATGTTTTTGACATAATATAGACCTAAACCGAATCCTTTTACATCATGTAAGTCCCCTGTTGGTACTCGATAGAATTTTTGAAACAGATTTTCAAAATGCTCTTTCTGAATGCCTATTCCATTATCTTTTATTTCAATAATTAGATTCTTTTCTTTTTTAGAAATCTGGATGACAACCTCAGGTACGGAAGCACAATATTTCAACGCATTATCGATTACGTTGTGAATTACATTTGTAAAATGTAGTTTATCTGCATTGATATAAGCTGCCCCACTTAGACCAGAAAGAGTGATCATTCCATCTCCCTTTTCGTTTAACTTTAGTGCTTCTGATTGAACGATAGATTGTACAACCTCAAGGGCATCAAATGATTCAAATTTTAATTTGAAACTATCCTCTTCCAGTCTAGCCAGATTGAGCACTTTTTCAACTTGTTCATTGAGCCTTTCATTCTGATCAATTATAATTTGACCGTACTTACTTAGGCGCTCATTTTTTTGAATTGCAGGGTCTTTTTTAAGAACATTGGCAGCTATCATTATGGATGAGATCGGGGTCTTGAACTCATGCGTCATATTGTTGATGAAGTCTTTTTGTAATTCTGAAAGTTTTTTCTGCTGAAGAATAACCCACATAGCGTAAACGAAAAAGATAAGAGCAAGAATCGTAATTGCACTGTAAAGCAAATTCTGCCAGATGCTGCTTAGTACATAGTTTTGTCGAGAGGGAAACCCTACGACAAAGTAGTAGATAAGGTTATCAAATTTCGGTAAGACATTAGCAGACTCTTTAGTACTTTCTGGAGATCCGGGCTTACAATAGTTACCATAAACCATGTCTTGAGATTGGCAATCATATACGGCATATTCGAACCCAGTATCCATGCCTCTTGCCTCAAATTCTTGGTATAAAAAGTCCTCTAAGATATTCGCATCGATGACGTCATTGATATTGACAGCATAGTTATTAGAAGATAAGCTCTGGACTAAGTTTTGTTTTGGAAGTTTGGACTTATTAGCTATCGCCAGTTTCTCGGCTACTTGATACAGCGCAACTCTGACTGTTTGGTCGAACTCTTTGTCCTCCAAATCATAACTTCTGATTAGCGTCAATGCCTGAATGAAGACGATACCGATGATCGATATCGCACCAAGTATTGCTAATCTGCGTATCAAATGATTAGGCATCACACAAATATTTAAACTTTAATTCAGTCACCATGTCATTGTCCGTCGATTAACAGGGCATTAACAGGGGTTTCCACAACGTCCTCTTTGTAAGATAATCCTATTTTTGAGCAGTGAAGTTATTATTAGCTATATCCACATTCTTTTGGGCGGTCAGTATATCAGGCCAAGTTGTTAATCCTTTTGATATACCTCAGGCGAAGCCCGAAGGTACTTCTGTGTTTGTACAAGATGAATTTGGTCAACCGATACCAAGACTCACGGACACTTTGGTTAATGAAACGGCAGATACCATAGCCGGAGATTCAGCAGATTTCTTGTCCTCAGGTGAAATGTCCGTATCGTCATCAAATATCATAACTCAGACCTCAGAGTTTTCTCAGCCATCAAATACTAATCCTTTTGAGATCGGCAACACTGATATGCTACTTGAATCAACGGATAATCTAACCACAGACCCTACAGAGACGAGTATTATAGCTCCACTTACGGAAGAAATGTCATCGCCGGATAATATCAAGGTTTTGGTACTTGTCTATGCGTTAGCCATGTTAGTTATCCTCACTTTAGCTATAAGCTTAGATAGAAAAAGGTTCGGTTCATTGCTAAAGTCATGCATCAACTCGAATAATCTTAAGACTCTTCATAGGGAGAATAAATCTTGGGAAAATGGTCAGTCTATCATTCTTTATGTTTTCTTCTTTTTTAACCTTGCTTTTGTCATCTGGTTGATAGCTCTAAAGACTAATATTCCAGCTTTCAGCAACTTGTTTTTTAATGGCCTATTTGTTATTCTATGTTACGCTGTTCGGCATTTTGTGATGTGGAGCATTTCATCTATATATCCAGTGGGAGCGGAGGTTTCAGTTCACAATTTTTCTATATCGGTCCACAACATGATTCTTGGGATACTGCTGTTGCCTATTATATTGGCCATCGAATTCATGCCAGGTATATCTATTTCTATATGGATTTATATATTCTTGGCTTTCTTAGCCATAATCTATATTCTGAGACAAGCCAAGGGCTTTTTATCGTGTGTCACAATGCGAGGCTTTAATCCCTTTTATTTTTTTATATATCTTTGCGCTGTCGAAATTGCACCCTTCTTGGTCGGTTATAAGATGATGTTAGGGGCATTGTAACTTTGGTTAAAATGAATGTATGTCTTCAGAAAGCAAGGCTCAGGTGCAAGAGAACTTCAAACCCATCAAAACAATCCTTATCTCTCAGCCAAAGCCGAGTAGATCTCCCTACTTTGATTTAGCGGAGAAGTGGAATTTGAAGATTGATTGGCGTCCTTTCATCCATGTCGAACCTGTAACAGAGAAAGAATTCAGACGGAATCGTATTAGACCTGATGAGTTTTCAGCTGTTATATTCACTAGTAAGAATTCTATAGATCACTTTTTTAGCATCTGCGAAATCATCAGATGTAAGATGTCTCAGTCCACTAAGTATTTCTGCTTGACAAAAGCGATAGCAGATTATCTTCAGAAGTTCATTGTGTACAGGAAGCGTAAAGTATTCGTAGGAGTTAGAAAGATTCAGGATTTGGCGACAGCTCTAAATAAGCATAAAGAGAAAGAGAACTTTTTACTTCCATGCTCTAATCTTGGTTCTGTCGAGATTGTGAATTATCTCACTACCAATGAATTTAACTTTAAGGATGTCATGATGTATAAGACGGTCAGTAGTGATTTGTCAGATCTGAGTGATGTAACATATGATGTATTGGTTTTCTTTAGTCCACTAGGCATCACCTCCTTGTATGAGAATTTTCCATCCTTCGAACAAAAGGATACAAGATTTGCTGTTTTTGGTAGTACTACTAAAAAAGCGGTAGAAGAAAGAGGTTTGTCTATCAATATTCAGCCTACACCAGATACGCCTTCTATGACTATGGCGATAGAAACGTACCTAGGACTTTCTAATAAGAGATAGTACCCTGAGTCTTCTTGAGGCACAAATAGAAAAGCTAAAAGAGAATCTTAAATCTCCTCTTCCGGGTAGTGATGTTCAATATCAAATGAGCCCAGTGCAAGAGGAAAAGGCTCGGTACTACCAAGACTCCTCTACTGCTCGACAAGCTGCTGTTCTAGCCCTACTGATGCCCAAAGCAGATGAATGGCATGTCCATTTTATCAAGAGGCCCAGCCATCCAAAAGATAAACACTCCGGACAGATCGCTTTCCCAGGTGGAGGTTTAGAAGATCAAGATATTTCTTTAGAATCATGTGCTCTTAGAGAGACCCAAGAAGAGATCGGTATCGCGGCAGATGAGATAACTGTAATTGGTAGTTTAACAAAACTATATGTTTACGCCAGTAACAATCTGGTTTCTCCATACGTAGGTTATATATCTCAGTCAATGAAGTATGAGATCCAACCTTCAGAAGTGGAAAAGGTGATAACAGCACCCATGTCCTATTTTGATAATAAGGATCTTATAAAAAGTACTTCTTTCAGTGTGAGAGGTCATAAACTTGAAGAAGTACCATATTATGATCTTTATGGAGAGACACTGTGGGGAGCAACTGCCATGATGATGAGTGAATTAATTCACATTTGGAATCAAACGAAATGAAAATATTAATACTTATCCTTTCCTCCTTTATTCTCTTTTCTGATCAAATCATTGCTCAGTCTGAATGGGAGTTGAAAAAAGAAGAAGACGGTATCAAAGCATATACAAGAAGCCGCGAAGGAATAAAATTCAATGAATATCGAGTCATAACTGAGATTTCAGCTTCATTAAGTGAGGTTTTGGCGATCTTTAAAGATTTCGATGTTCACACAGAACTTTTTCCAGGGACCGAAGAAATCAAGGTTTATCTTGATGAGTCGGAGAGATATGTTTCCTACATAAAATTCGATATTCCTTTTCCTGCTCGTGATAGAGATGCTGTTTTTAACAATGATCTTTCTTATGATCCTTTGAGTAAAACTTTGAGAATAGAGATCCGATGTCTCACAGATGAGTATAAAACTGACCCTGACTTGGTTCAGATGACTTTTTGCGAAGGCTTTTGGGAATTTAAAGACTTGGGGAATGGTCAGATTGAAGTTGTAAACCAAATGATTGTCGATCCCGCGGGTTACGCTCCAGCGTTTATTGTTAATTCTAAGACGATAGACGATCCAGTTAAAACCTTAAAGTCGTTAAGAAGAATGATAAAGAATGATAAATACAAAGGACAATCCTTTTCTTTGTTGAATAAATAGAAACAAATGGAAAAGCTGTTCTTGTCTCTCGCGTTGTGTCTTCTGATTTTGTCCTCATGTGATACTGTCAATCCACCTTCTAAGGTCGATGCTGACTCAGAAGAAGAAGAAATTGAGCTTTCTGTTCAGTTAGATAAGATTAAACTTCCTGCGGGATTTGAGATAGACCTATTTGCCGAAGATGTCACTAATGCCAGGTCTATGGCCATAAGCCCTTCTGGGACTTTGTTTGTTGGAACAAGAGGAGATGGTCGTGTTTATGCTATTCAAGATACTGATGGAGACTACAAAGCGGATATCACACATACGTTGATGAAGGATGGAAACAAGCCTAACGGTGTCGCTTTCAGGGATGGTGATCTTTATGTAGCAGAAGTAAATCGCATTTTAAAATTTACGGATATAGAGTCTCACCTTGATAATCCAGGAGAACCCGAAGTGATTTATGATGGATACCCAACAGAGTCTCACCATGGCTGGAAATATATTTCATTTGGCCCCGACGGAAAACTATATGTCCCAGTGGGAGCGCCTTGTAACATTTGCGAATCAGAAGATGAAGTATTCAATTCTATCACGAGGATCAATGCCGATGGAACTGGAAGAGAGATTGTACAGCGTGGTGTTCGCAATACTGTTGGATTTACTTGGCATCCGGAGACAGGTGATATGTGGTTCACAGATAACGGACGTGATATGCTTGGCGACGAAGTACCTGCTTGCGAGCTCAACAGGGCGAATAAAGACCAGATGCACTTTGGATATCCATATTGTCATCAAGGGGATTTGTTAGATCCTGTATTTGGAAAGAATAAGGATTGTGCCAACTACACAGCTCCAGCTCAGAAGCTTGGTCCTCATGTAGCGCCACTTGGTATTGAGTTTGGTGCATCGGCTATGTTTCCTGCTCAGTATAAAAGCATTGCACTTATAGCAGAACATGGAAGTTGGAACCGCAGTAAGAAAATAGGATACAGAATTTCGATGGTTCCAGTAGACGGAGATTCTAATGCTCAGGGCTATGAGACCTTTGCAGATGGTTGGCTAAATGAGGAGGCAGATGCTGCTTGGGGACGACCTGTAGACTTAGAGTTTATGGCCGATGGTTCTATGTTAGTATCAGATGATTTTGCTGACGTTATTTATAGAATAACCTATAAGGGGTAGCAGCATTAAGTTGATTTAGTCTAAATAAGAATATACGGGTTGGATAGGGTTAGAATGACCTCATCTTCTATCTAAAGCTTGCTATCTTTGTGGCTCAATAAGAATCGATATATACAATGCAATCATTCCGTAGAATTGCGTCTTCATTCTTCACACTTTTTCTCCTTATCTTCTCGACTTCCCAACTAAGCGCTCAGTCTGCTGAAACAAGCGGTGACGTTTTTGTCATAGCGATCTTAGTTATCGTGGGTGCACTGATACTTGTTAGTGCTGTCTTGATGTTAAGTGAGAATTTTGTTCAATTAGAAGCTTCGAAGACGGGTGTTGATGTAAATCAGAAAAGCAATCTGACTTCATCCGTTAGTCAATTATGGCAGTCCAGTGGACCAGAGTATGCTGGTGGCGAACATGTTCATCAACTGAAGAAAGGCCACGACATATTACTCAATGGCGAAGCAGAACCTGTCGTTCATGCCAGCAAAACCACTCGGTATGCTTTGAAGCCTACTGATTATAGAGGTATGTCACCTATACCAAAAGTAGTCGTAGCTGAAGGTGATGAAGTAGAGGCCGGTGACGTTATATTTTTCGATAAGAAGAATCCTGCGGTAAAGTATGTATCTCCAGTAAGTGGAGAGGTTGTCGCTGTAACCAGAGGTGAGAAGAGAAGTATAGCGGAGATTGTAATTCTTGGAGACAAGGAGGTAAAGTATAAGCAGTTTGATCCACCAAGTATTTCAGAAGCAAGTAGAGATGACATTGTCAACTTCCTTTGTGAATCAGGTGGATGGAGTCTTATAAATGAAAGACCGTTTGATATTGTACCTGCGATAGAAAGTGTACCTAAAAATATATTTATATCAACTTTTGATAGTGCTCCTCTGGCGCCAGACATGGGTTTAGTGATACAAGGTAAAGAAAGTGCATTTCAAAAAGGAGTAGATACTCTTGCGAGATTAACTGAAGGTGATGTTCATCTAGGTGTTGATGCACGAGGAGAGACTGCACCATCTGAGGCTTTCACTCAAGCAGTAAATTGTAAGAAGCACTGGTTCAGCGGAAAGCACCCAAGTGGCAATGTTGGTATTCAGATCCACCATGTTGCTCCTATTAATGTGGGTGACAAAGTATGGACATTAACAGTTCAGCAAGTCATAACACTTGGAGAGCTCATGTTCAAAGGCAAATATGACGCGGAACGAATCATCGCTATCACAGGATCAGAAGTAGTCGCTCCATCATATCATCGCACATATCTTGGTGCAAGCATAGATGAACTACTTGCCAATAATCTGAAAGAAGGAAAAAATCGAATCATCGTAGGAGACGTTTTGTCTGGTGCAATAGCTGGAGAAGGCAGCTTCTTAAGTCAGAATTCAGATCAGGTAACAGTGATACAAGAAGGAGACTACTACGAGATGTTTGGTTGGTTACTACCACTCAGTCCAAGACCTACGATTTCTAAAACATTTCCAAATTTCCTTTTTCCAAATTTGAAATTTGATGCAGATACCAATACTCATGGTGAGAAGCGAGCCTTTGTGGTGAGTGGACAATATGAGCAGGTACTTCCGATGAAAGTATATCCACAACACTTGATGAAAGCGATCATGGTGGGAGACTTTGAGCAGATGGAAGGTCTTGGTATATATGAATTAAGTGAAGAGGACATCGCACTTTGCGAATTTACTTGCACATCAAAAATGCCACTTCAGAGTATTCTGAGAGATGGTTTAGATATGATGAGAGAAGATGCATAACATAACTATAGCAAAGACTTAGACATGGGATTGTTAGAGACGTTTAAAAAGATTGAACCAGATAAGAAGAAGCAGCCCCTTCTGCATACTGGTTATGACGCTATATTCACTTTTCTCTTTACACCTAAGACGGTAAGTAAAGGAGGTACGCATATCAAAGATGGTATGGACCTGAAAAGAACTATGGTTCATGTTGTACTTGCGATGCAGTTGTGCTACCTCTTTGGTACATACAACTTAGGCCATCAGCACTTTGCTGCGATGGGCCAGTACGTAGGTTTCTTAGAAGGCTTTCACCTCAAGTTGATTCACGGCTTGATCAAGTTGTTACCATTATTTGTAGTGGCCAATGTTGTAGGATTAGGTATTGAGTTTTGGTATGCTGCTAAGCGTGGACATGCCGTGGAAGAAGGATACCTGGTAACAGGAGCGCTTATTCCGCTGATTATGCCACCAGATTTACCTATTTGGATCTTAGTATTGTCTATAATTTTCGCTGTTATCCTTGTGAAAGAAGCTTTCGGAGGTACAGGAATGAACATATGGAATGTAGCCTTGATGGCTCGCTTATTTGTATTCTTTGCTTATCCTACTTCTATCTCGGGAGATGATGTTTGGATCTCAGGTTTTGACTCTATCAGAGATGGCATGGCAGCTAATTATGGATGGGCGCATAGTGCCTTCAATTGGCTTTTTGATTGGATGGGGCTGGCGACCTTTAGTGGCGGCCAAGTGATAGATGGTTATACGGGAGCAACTCCAATGGCCCTTGCGTACCAAGGAGGCTGGGAGAAAGTAACAGAAGTATACAGTGTCTCTCAGATGTGGTGGGGTACTATACCAGGATCAATCGGAGAAACATCTAAGCCATTTATCATTATAGGTGCAGCGTTTCTTTTAGCAACGGGTATCGCAAGTTGGAGGATCATGTTAAGCATGTTCGTTGGAGCAGCAGTAATGGCTATGATCCTTAACGGTTGGGATGCGACACCATTTATGTCAGTGCCTTGGTACTACCAGTTCTATATGGGTAGTTTCTTTTTTGCGATGGCCTTTATGGCAACTGATCCAGTGACCGCAGCATCTACTAATCGCGGTAAGATCGCATATGGTTTCTTAATAGGATTTATAGGAATGATCATCCGAGTACTTAACCCGGCATATCCAGAAGGATGGATGTTAGCGATCATCTTCATCAATACATTTGCACCGCTCTTAGATAGATTGGTGCTTAATTCTCACATGTCAAAAAGATTAGCTCGTGGGTGATACAGCGCGTGTATATACATTTGTTTTAATAATGACTGTTGTTGTTGCACTTGTCTTAGCTGGCATGACAACCGTGTTAAAACCAATTCATAAAAAGAATGAGGCCATCTTTAATAAGAAGGCTGTTCTTGCTGCGATACAAAGTAAGCTTGGTGAAGATGTTAAAGCATCGGACCTCCCAGACGATGAAGTGCAAGGACTCTTTGATAACAAGATCACTCAGTATGTTGTTGATTATGAAGGAACTCCTATATCACAAGAAGAGGTTGAGGAGAGAGGTTATAAAGGAGGACAAGCGGAACATGTAGATATGAAAAAGGAAAAAAAGCGTCCAGAAGCTGAGCGATTTTTTCCAGTTTATGTCTATGAAGACAATGGAGAAAAGATATACATCATCACTATAAGAGGCAGTGGTCTCTGGGATGAGATATGGGGGAATATTGCAATTAAAGATGACTTTGCAACTGTAGTTGGGGCATCCTTCGATCATACAGGAGAGACGGCAGGTCTTGGAGCAGAGATTAAAGATAATCCTGGTTTTCCAAGGCAGTTCCAAGGTAAGAGTCTTTACGACAGTGAAGGAAACTATACTTCTGTAGTTGTTAGAAAAGGTGGAGCACGACATCCTCGATATGAAGTAGATGGTATCTCTGGCGCAACAGTGACTTGCGATGGAGTATCAGATATGTTGTATGATGGCATCAAGAAGTATATGCCTTATTTTAATTCAGTTAAAATATAATTGATATGGCAGAGACTGCTATTGAAAAGAAAGAACCAACGTTTGCATTTGGCAAGAAGGAGCGCAAGCTGCTTACTGATCCGCTAAACGATAATAATCCGATCACGGTACAAGTATTAGGTATCTGTAGTGCACTTGCGGTAACTACACTTTTAGTGCCTTCTATAGTTATATCTATAGCTGTGGTCTTTGTATGTGCATTTTCTAATTTGTTCACATCACTACTTAGAAAGTCGATTCCTAAACAAGTGAGGATGATTGTACAATTAGTCATTGTAGCAACACTTGTGACGGTAGTAGAGTTGACGCTTAAGGCAGTTGACTACGATATTTATAAGCAGCTTTCCATCTTCATCGGATTGATAATTACTAATTGTATTGTGATGGGAAGATTGGAAGCATTTGCAATGGCTAACACTCCTTGGAAATCTTTTTTAGATGGAGTTGGGAACGGAGTGGGTTACGGAGTGATTCTAATTGCGGTTGCTTTTTTTAGAGAGTTATTTGGAAAAGGATCTTTATTCGCGGGTTCACCTATAGAAATGAAAATCATAGGAGCGACGCCAGAATATTGGATCAATACAATGGCAGATGGATCTTGGTTTAGTTGGTATTCTAACAACAACTTAATGGTCCTTCCAGCAGCAGCGATGTTTTTGATCGCTATCATGATCTGGGTACACAGATCTTGGAACACAAAATTAGTTGACATATCCTAAAATTATAAAAGCGTGGAATTACTTAATGTATTTATAAAAGCGGCTTTCATAGAGAATCTAATTCTCTCATATTTTCTTGGGATGTGTTCATTCCTTGCAGTATCTAAGACATTGAAGACGGCGTTTGGCCTTGGCCTTGCAGTCATATTTGTTTTAGGTATTACGATGCCAATCAACTGGTTGATTAATACTTATCTATTAGATGAGACAGGTATACTTGGGCAGGATTTGACCTTTTTACGATTCATATTGTTCATAGCTGTGATTGCATCAATGGTGCAGCTTGTAGAAATGATAATTGAAAAATTCTCTCCCTCACTTTATAATTCTCTCGGTATCTTTTTACCGCTGATTACAGTGAACTGTGCCATTCTTGGAGGATCACTATTTATGGTTTCAAGAGAGTATAATTTTGGAGAGACAGTAGCATTTGGATTAGGAGGTGGTTTTGGCTGGTTCTTAGCGATTGTAGCACTTGCTGCGATCAGAGAAAAGATAAAATACTCTGCAGTACCAGCTCCACTTAGAGGACTGGGCATGGCATTTTTATTGACTGGATTGATGGGTATGGCTTTTCTAAGTCTACTTGGTATAGATCCTGCAGCCATCGGTGGCAATTAATATTAGAATTACAAAAAGATAAGATATGGTGACCATATTGTTAGCAGTTGTAGTCTTTAGTGCAGTGATACTTGG
>CALHUZ010000438.1 GCA_938039305.1 uncultured Saprospiraceae bacterium | reverse complement strand
GCATTGGCGCAGTTCATCACTAACCTTGGCTACGAGGCTATCGCTTCGTTGAATGACACTGGCCTTAGCATACCGATGGCTATCAGTGCTGGTCTTGGAGAATACGGCCGTCATGGACTGCTGATCACTCCTAAGTACGGGCCGAATGTTAGGATAGCAAAAGTGTTCACTGACTTGCCTTTAGAGATAGATCAGCCTGTAGAATTTGGAGTTCAGAAGTTCTGTGAGATCTGCAACAAGTGTGCTGACAATTGTCCTCCTCGTGCTATTCCAAAAGGAAAACCACAATCTACTCCACCCAACTTCTCAAGTCTCAAGGGCGTCTCTAAATGGACTGTCAATGCAGAAAAATGTTTCAAATTTTGGGTAGGCATGAATACCGATTGCGCTATCTGCATTCGGGTTTGTCCATACAACAAAGATTATGCTCGATGGTGGAACCGGATGGCTATTAAGTTAGCTAATGGGCCATTGAGAAAGCTGATGTTGCAACTCGACCTTTGGCTAAAATTAGGAGCACGTAAGACTAGTGATCTTTGGTGGCCACTAAGAAGTTGAACAAATCCACTCTTAATCTAAGAGCTTCTCTAATCTAAAGCATTGCGCTTAGAATTGGAGTTAGGAGTATAAGAATCTCCTTTATATCCACCCCAAAGAGTCAGTCCCACTGTAATACCGAAATAGTTAGACATCCCTTCCTTGGTTGTGATATTATACTGTCCGAGTAACCTTACGTGTCCAAATTCGTATCCAACACGAGGGGCAAATCCAAATCCTGAAATACCATCAATGACTTCCTCTACATTTCCGTTAACAATGGTAAGTGTACCTGTTCTATATCGTCCCATCCCTATACCTACAAATGGTCTCGTGGCTGAAGTAGAAGAGAAATAAAAGTCTCCAAAAAGCAAAGAAGACGCTGCAACTCCAAAATCTCCATCCTCACCAAGGTTGTCACCAAACAAAGCTCCATCACCTCCGATTCCTATAGAGAAGTTATCAGTAGCATTATATCTTAACTCTCCACCAAATGCAAATCCGCCACTGACTTCACCGCCTGAAGGAGCAACGTATCCAAACCTTAAAACATCCCACTCAAAATCAACGTATGATGGGGACTGAGCTTGCAACCCTTGCAAGCCAAAGAACATGATCAGTAGTAGTGAAAGTCTCATTCTTATAATTTTATGTAAATATGAAGGAATTCTCAGAATTCGGTACACTGGTATCTATTGAATCGGTATATGACTCGACTAAACAAGAATATACAGAGATATAACCGTCATAACTATGTATAGGCACTTGATAACATCATCTTAACCGATCCTCTGAAACCCTTAGGAGCTTTGGTTTGTTACTATATTACATTCCTCATAATTTCTTAATTTCCCGCTATAATTGAAGTACAATAAATAAAGTTGAACAAATGCATCAGTCTCTTTCTATGATCAGGTCGACTTTCATAATGATCTTCAGTCTTTATTTTCTGATCGGATACTCATCGCTGCTTCAAGGTCAGAAAAAGTACAATGATGGCCCTTACATCTTTGACAAAGGTGATAGCCTACTTATCCAATGGGTAGAAGGTGGACAAGGTTATGATACGCTTATAACCAAAGAAGACGCTGACATATTTGAGTCCGACTCCTTGCCTAACATCGATCTTAAGCAGCTCAACTATGAAAAGTCAGATCAGTATACTTTCGCTGATGCAAATGAAATATTTGCTATAAGCGACGTCCATGGTCAGCATGATCTTATGATCACCTTGCTTAAGGCAAATGACATCATTGACGATAACCTTCAGTGGTCTTTTGGCAAGGGACATTTTGTAATAGTCGGAGATAATTTTGACAGAGGTGATCGAGTCCTTGATATTCTGTGGTTCTTATTTCAATTACAAAAACAAGCTGATAAAGCAGGCGGACGAGTTCACGTTCTCCTTGGAAATCATGAGATCATGGTACTCAATGGTGATCTCAGATATCTGCATAAAAAATACTTCTATTCCTCTGCCCTATTTAAAACGAGATACGACCAGTTTTTTAGACAAGGAAGCATACTTGGCGATTGGCTTTCAAGTCAACCTATCATGGTATCTATAAATAGGAATCTCTTTGTTCACGGAGGAATATCAACTGCATTCAATTCAGAAGGACTGACTATAGCTGAAGCCAATAAACTATTCATCGAAAAGCTTATTAGAAAAGATCAAGAAGAGATTATTCAAGACAAGCAACTTCATCTTGTCTATACTGAACAAGGACCGATCTGGTATCGAGGGTACTTTGATCCAGAAGAAGTGGACATGTCTGAACTACCAGAGATCTTAAGTGACCTAAGCCAGGATGCCATAATTGTAGGGCATACATCCTTAAACGCTATAACATCCTTGCATGATGGTCATGTGATCGGAGTTGATTGCAGTATAAAAATAGGAGATAAAGCAGAAGGGCTATTCATCAAAAACAGGCGCTATTATGCCTTAAATGACAAAGGCAAGAGTAGAAGACTACAAGGACCTTATGATAAAAAGATAGTGAGTTTATTTCACTATCTCTATTCTAAAAAAGACATCCCACAGATTAAAATCACAACAGATATCCATCAATTAATCAAAGATGATATCAATGAAGTGTATCAACCTGCCATCTTAACTATCAACGAAGATGAAATGGATGATCAAGTACTTTATGGTCGTGCCAGAACAAGAGGCAATGTCAGAAAGAAGGTATGTCGGTTCCCGCCACTCAAGTTTGATTTTTCAAAATCTTATCTGGACTCACTTGGTTTTATAAAAAACGACAAATTAAAATTAGTATTCCCATGTACAAATAGCAAACTAAGCCAGGTCAATTTATTGAAAGAATACTTTATTTATGGGCTCTATAATATCATAGATAGCAATGCACTAAAAGCAAAATTATTAGATATCTCTATAGATTTCGAAGGAGAAGAAAAGCATTCCTTTACCGGCTTTCTCGTAGAAGACGAAAAAGAATATGCATTTAGAAAAAAGGCAATTGTAGTAGAGGAGGGAGTTATTCGAACTGGAGCTTTAGACAGGCCATCTTTTCTAAAAATGTGCTTCTTCCAATATATGATAGCGAATACTGACTGGGCAATAGATCCACAGCACAATATCGAATTCGCAAAATTACCCAGCAAAAAGAGAATCATAGCGCTGCCATATGATTATGACTATAGCGGCTTAATCAATCAGCCTTACGCTGTACCTCACTCTTCACTTCCCATCACTAAAGTGACAGAAAGATATTTCCTTCCTTATAAAATCAAAGAAGGTGAGTTCAACTCTCTCGTCAATCACTTTATAGGATTGGAGCAAGAGATCTATGATTATTGTGATCAAGCAACATATCTTGATGAGCGGGCAAGAAAAGATCTTAAGTCATTTTTATCAGACTTCTTTAGGCTTTTGAAAAGGCCAAAGTCTCTAAAAGACGATATAGTAAAGTAGTCTAACAGTTATCGAAAGGCTTTAAATACGACTCAAGTGACACACTCTATTTTAGCTATATATAAAGACAAGGGTTAAATATTTCTAAACATTTGACACAAATCTCTTGTCAAATCGTTTAAAAGATAACAAGTCAAAAATTGTATTGATTTTAAATCTTTTCACTGGCAAACTAATAAGCACTTATACAAGGCTTCTACGCTTTGATAAGCCAAATCACAATATTCGTGCTCTACGTGTTGTTTTATCTCCCATGTATCAGAATTCACTCTTCTGTGACATATGTTTATCTTCCTTTCACCTACTGAAAAATAAATAAATGAAAAAGCATCTCTTTGCTCTCGCACTTGCAACATTCTGCATTTTTCTTACTTCTTGTGGCGATCAACTATGTGAACAGGAAGTCACTTATATAAAAGCCACTGCGAAGTATGCCAACTTAGATGATCTCAGGATTGACGACTTAAACGAAACACCAAGACTGCTCAAATCAGCTAACAAAATTTACTTGTCTAATGATCTTATCTTGATCAGTGAAAGAATGGAGGGTATACATGTTTATGACAACAGCAACCCAGAAAACCCTGTAGCGATTAACTTTCTAAATGTTCCTGGTAATAATGAAATCTTCGTTGAGGGTAATATACTCTATGCTGATAGCTATTACGATCTGCTCAAGATTGATATCTCTTCACCACTTCAAGCGAATATTGTCTCAAGACTAAAATCTGCATTCGAACCGCAGTTTTTTAATACTACTGGAGAGGCACTTATTGGTTTTAATGAAGAAGTTGTAACAGAGCAATTGTCTTGTGACGCAAATATTCAACAGAACGATTGGTTATATTTTGATTTTCAAGCAGAACGAATCGATGGCTCCGCTATCCCAACGGCTTTTGTCTCCAATGGCAATGGCGCTACAGGCACCGCAAACAAAATAACAAAAGCCAAAGACCTTATTTTCCTTATTGATCGCGTCAACATATATACATTTGAGGATAAAGGTCAACTCTCTATTGCTTCACAAAAAAATCCTGTAGGGTGGTCATTGGAAACTATCTTCCATTCAGAAGATCACCTCTTCATGGGATCAAATAATGGTATGCACATTTACAAAATAGAAGATAACAATAGTGTTTCATACACTGGTGAGTTCTTTCATGCTACCGGTTGTGATCCAGTACTTCCTACTGAAGAAGAAGTGGCATATGTGACATTGCGTACAGGAAGTGATTGCCCAGGTGATGAAAACAACATCTCTGTAGTGAATATAGCTAACTTGACCAATCCTTCTTTAATCCAAGAGATTACAATGGACAGTCCATATGGAATGACGCTACACAATGACAAGTTATATGTAGGTGAAGGAACAAATGGATTTAAAGTATTTGACGCAAGTCAACGTGATCAGATTAAACTAATAGAGACTAATCGTGACATAGAGACATATGACATCATAGTTCATCCGACTGACAACAATATCCTACTCTTTGCAAATCCTAATGGGATCTCACAGTATTCTACTGTTGGAGAAGAATACAACCTGCTTAGTAGTATTACTTACTAATCATCGATGAAGAGCTTAAAGCTATTATTTATCGTAGTAACCATGCTTGCTTTCTCTGAGACCAACTTGGCTCAAGAATCCAGCAAGCAAACGCAAGTTCATCTTAAAGATGGAAGTATACTGGTCGGAGAGATTATAGAAGATACTGACTATTATATCAAGTTAGTCACTTCTTCATTAGATACAATGGAGATCGGATATAAGCACATTCTTGGTCTAGGAAATGAGTTTCAGACTAATAGAAAATACAAAGTAAAACCTCCTTTCATTCTTAAGGATAGTGGATTTTTTGCCAATGCCTCAGTGGGGGCGACCGACCAAAACCAAGGCGAGTCCGGTGGCTTTCGAGCAAGCTTAGTTGTTGGAAAAAGAATGAGCAATCGCCTAAATCTGGGTATTGAAATTGGCCAATCAAATCATATTTTCTCTTCATCTGTCGCATATGCCGAAAGCAGTTTTTTGATATTAGGTTTTAACGCTAAGCATTTCTTTGCAGCCAAGCGACACAGATGGTTTGTCGACGGAAGTATAGGATACGGTATATCAACAGGAAGAGAGAATTTTTTCCAGCAATTTCATGAGTACAGCGGAGGAGTTAATTCTCAAGTAAGTATCGGGAGGCAGTGGAGTCTAAGCAATACTATGGGGTTATTCTTCAAGGCAGGGGTCGGTTATCAGCATGCCACCGGAGACATTATTCAAACTTGGGATTCAAATCCCGTTGCAGTTTCTTACAGAAAGGAATATTTATATCCTTCGTTCTTAATTGGAGTTGAGTTTTAGGGAAACTTTTGACATCAATCTTCATCTAATTAACATGCGTTCTATGCTGTGCTTAATTTGCAGCAACGTACGATATATTCTCTACCAAATTAGAATCCATGTGGTACACTATATGAAACCGATTCGCCTGAAGCGGGATGCTTGAACGCTATAGAAGCTGCATGCAAACAAAGCCTTTCCCCTTTCTTGCCATATAAGTCATCACCAACAATCGGTGTATTAAGTCCTACCTGATGTGCGGCATGCACTCGCAACTGATGTGTTCTTCCTGTGATTGGAAAAAATCGAATCAAAGTCTTATCTCCCCTTCTCTCTATAACCTCCCAATTGGTGAGAGCTTGCTTACCGTGTTCATAACAAACCAACTGAAAAGGTCGATTATCAAGATCTACTCGAAGCGGAAGGTCAACACTCCCCTTCTCTCCTTTTACAATTCCATCCAAGAGAGCGACATAAGTCTTCTTGACTTGTCTTTTTACAAATTGCTCCTGAAGGTTTTGGTGTACATCTTTTGTCTTTGCTATAAGCATAATACCCGAAGTAGACATATCTAATCGATGTACGATCAGCGGACCAGTTGCATCAGGATATCTTGCTTTCATTCGAGCATCAACAGAGTCTTTTATACTCTTACCAGGCACTGACAAGAATTCTGGAGGCTTGTTTATCACTGCCATGAATTCATCTTCATAAACCACTTTAATCTCTTTTCCAATCGCGGGATTGATTAACATAGGATTAGGTGCTACTTCAAGCCCTCGAAGCATATGTCCAAGAATAGGTTCACACTTACTTCGACATGCAGGATAATAATAACCATGCCTCCTTACTTTAGAACTTGGACTTGCCCCCCACCAAAATTCTGCCAATGCTAATGGCTTGAGCTTATTCCGATATGCGAAGTGCAAAAGCTTAGGAGCTGCACAATCTCCTGCTCCTGAAGGAGGGATTTCTATTTTCCATTCATTAAAGATATCCCTTACATCCTTCTCAGCTCCATCAGCATCCAAGAATACGTATTGGGCAAACAACCAATCTTGAAGCGCTACAGACATTGATTTTCTTTCTGTCTTAAGTGAGTCTATTTCTCCTTGTAACTTATCAAAAGATAATTGCAGTGACTCTGCTTCACTTTCTAAATATATGGCATATTCTCTGATGAAGAACTTATCGTTGATGCTTTCTTGATTTTGATCACTAAGCAGTTTGTCAAAAGCTGAAGCTTCCAATTGATATTTTAATTTTTTTCTTTCTGACCTTCTCTTATCCCTACGTTTTAGCTTTAGATCTCTTTCTAATTGTAGCTTCCGGTTGTTCTTCGCCTTTATTTGCTGTAAGCGAGACTTAACCTCTATGTACTCTTCAGATGCTTCTAATTTCTCTATAGTTCTATTCAGCTCATTTAAGCCTTCACTCTTTGTAAGAAAATATCCAGCCTTCTGGAACTTGTCATAAACCGGCGGCACGAAAATCTCGTGAGCATCTCTTTCATATATTTCACCAGAATATGCCGATAAGTATCCAAGCTCTCCCTTAACATTCTTTACAACAAGCACACCGAACATCTTACCATTGGTTGGTTTATCTCTCAACCCTAAACCATACTGATTAATCTGCCCTTCATGCCCTTGCAGATATCTCTGTAGCTCTGTAGCTGCCTGTATGGCTATAGGATGTGGTTCATAGTAAAATGGATAAGTAAAGAGATCGGGTAGATCACCATTATCCAAGACTTCACTGAAGGGTGTGAAGCAGTTCTCTTCTTTTAAAAAAGTCATCTACTTAATATGCTAATGAGACAATGGGTTAATGTGCTAATGTGGATATGATTAAGAGAACTTCAAGTATCAAGTGTCAAGGCGTTGACAATGATACAATAGAACTATGAATCAATGAATCAATCTAATGATCAAAATATCAATGGTAATCAAAATCAAAATGACAAAAAGGTTTGATTCAATCAGCCAAACAAGTTTAGCTGTCCTGCTTAAAGACGTAAACACTTAGCCCCACAAGCAAATAGCCACATCGAGTTCAGATTTGCAAGAAACTCTTAAACACCAGTTCAAGTATCAAGGTCAAGGTTATTCACATAAGCACTTAAACACACATCCACATAGGCACAACTATTACCCAGATTTGCAAGAACCTCTTAATCTCACAAAACATCTTTAAACGTATAAAACATATTTACAGATACTATCAGATAACTGCTTATTTTCGCAACCTAACTAAGTTAAAATATGTCTGACAACAAAGTAATATTCGCCATGGAAGGCGTCACGAAGACCTTTCCACCAAGTAAGCAAGTATTAAAAAATATATGGCTCTCCTTCTATTATGGAGCCAAGATTGGCGTCCTCGGTCTCAATGGCTCGGGTAAGTCAAGCCTTTTGAAGATCATCGCAGGGCTCGATACGAACTTCGAGGGTAAGGTGACTTTTGATAAAGAGTATAAGATCGGCTACCTCGCACAGGAACCAGAGCTCGATGAAACAAAGACAGTTAAAGAGATCGTACAAGAAGGTGTACAGCACATCGTAGATGTGGTCAAAGCATACGAAGACATCTCCAATAAGCTTGCAGAACCTATGGGTGATGATGAGATGATGAAGTTGATAGAAGAACAAGGAGAGCTTCTTGAAAAAATGGACCAAATGGGTGGATGGGACTTAGATCATACGCTTGAGATGGCTATGGAAGCACTGAGATGTCCCCCAGATGATGCAAAGGTCAATGTCTTAAGTGGCGGAGAAAGAAGGCGTGTAGCACTCTGTAGATTACTATTGAGCAAGCCAGACATCTTACTACTTGATGAGCCTACTAACCACCTTGATGCTGAGAGTGTGCATTGGTTAGAGCAATTCTTAAAGTCATTCCCAGGAACAGTCATAGCAGTAACTCACGATAGGTACTTCTTAGATAATGTAGCAGGATGGATACTTGAATTAGACAGAGGAGAAGGTATCCCTTGGGAGGGAAATTATAGTTCTTGGTTAGACCAAAAGGCAAATAGATTAGCCAAGGAAGAAAAGCAAGAATCTAAAAGACAGAAGGTCCTAAAGCGAGAGTTAGAATGGTCTCGTATGAATGCAAAAGGACGTCAGACCAAAGGTAAGGCACGTCTTAAAGCATATGATGCTATGACCAGCATGGAAGCTAAAGAGAAAGAAGCTTCTTTAGAATTGTACATACCGCCTGGACCAAGACTTGGAGACAAAGTGATCGAGATCGAAGGTGTCACCAAGTCATATGACAACCGTGTGCTAATAGATAATTTGAATTTATCGATTCCTAAAAATGCAATCGTTGGTATCATCGGACCTAATGGAGTTGGAAAGTCTACGCTCTTCCGCATGATCATGGGAGAAGAGAAACCAGACAGTGGAACGATCACAATAGGTGATACTGTTAAGTTGGCCTATGTAGATCAGGCACACGAAGACCTGGTTCCAGATAAAACCATCTACGAAGTAGTGAGTGGCGGAGCTGACATTATAAAGATCGGAAACCGAGAAATGAATGCACGTGCTTATGTAAGTAAGTTCAACTTCTCAGGTGGTGACCAACAAAAGAAAGTATCTGTTCTATCAGGTGGAGAACGTAATCGTCTGCACCTTGCTATCACTCTGAAGGAAGGCGGCAACGTTATGCTTCTGGATGAGCCGACTAATGATATCGATGTTAATACGCTTAGAGCACTTGAAGAGGCAATCGACAACTTCGCAGGATGCGTACTTGTGATCTCTCACGATAGATGGTTTATAGATAGATTAGCTACACACATCCTTTCTTATGAAGATGATGGAAGCGTCGTTTTCTATGAAGGTAACTTTAGTGATTTTGAAAAAGCTAAGAAAGAGCGTTTGGGAGATGTAACTCCTAAGAGACCAAGATTTAAGAGTTTATTATAATTACAATATTCAAAGTCTTCTGCTTATGACAGCTTCAACTTATAACCGTCGTCAATTCACAAGAAAATTATTCCAAGGAGCAGCGTTGACAACTATCAGTTTACCGATATACGGAAATGCTTCTTCTATCTTTTCTAATGATATCGAGTGGTCAGATGTTCGCGAAGTTGGAATTGAAGGAAAGGGTTGGTCAGATACTTCAAGATACTTTGATAGACTACCGAGTCGAGCAGAAGGTTTTGTGAGGGAACCAGTTTGGAATTTATCGAGACACTCTGCAGGTATGTGCCTCAGGTTCATCACAGATTCTAAAGATATTCACGTACGTTACTCTTTGTTAAAAGCAGACTTAGCGATGCCACATATGCCGGCAACAGGAGTTAGTGGATTAGATCTTTACGCACAAGACGGAAATGGAATAGATCGCTGGGTGAGTGTAGTCCAACCAAAAGAACAAAACATAGAAAAACCGATTGCTGAAAATCTACAACCAGGATCGCGCAGATATACTTTATACCTTCCATTATACAATGGAGTAGAATCACTCGAGATAGGGACTGTAGCTGGTTCATCATTTAAATTCGAGAAGCCAAGAACAGAAAAGACAATGTTGTTCTACGGAACATCTATCATGCATGGCGCTTGTGCTTCTCGTCCAGGTTTGGCCATTCCTGCTATTCTGGGAAGAAGATTTAATAGACCAACATTAAACCTTGGTTTTTCTGGAAATGGAAGAATGGAAAAAGAAGTGGGAAGTTTGCTTGCCGAGCAAGACCCATGTGTATTTGCAATTGATTGTCTTCCAAATATGAATGAAGAAACTGTGAGTGAAAGAGCAGTTCCATTAGTGAAACAATTACGAG
>CALHUZ010000437.1 GCA_938039305.1 uncultured Saprospiraceae bacterium | reverse complement strand
TTATTTCTCCTGCACCTTTCACTACAATACTTTACTGCATTCCAATCTCTTTCCCACTTCTTGCGCCAAGTGAAAGACTTCTTACAAGTGACACATATCTTATTCGGAAGATCTCTTTTTTTCATTTTAACTTTTATTCTTGTAATGGACGCAGATTCTAATAAAGACTAAAACGATCATAATATATGTGAAACATCTATTCTTTTTTCAATTTACTTTATCTTGATATATCTCGAAACCCCTAAACACAATTATTAACTTTTCAGAATTGCTATAAAGACAAATTAATACATTCGGATTATGTAAATATCGCTCATCTCTTTTTTCAATAAAACTCTTTACTACCGTTCATTTTTTAATTGACTCCCCTTACATCATTAGGCGCAAATAATTTTAGCTTTACAATAGATCATACCCTAATCGATGTTAGCTAATTGGCCATACTTTATAGCATTCTTGGTTTTCTTTCTGTTTGTGAGCTTTGGTTGCTTTATCCTTGCGATAAATCGCAATACTCGAAGTGTTCAGCATATACTCGCTATCCTATTCTTTGCTATGGCGATGTCGACGCTGGATGTATCCTTGTTGATATCTGAGACATATGAAGTCTACCTTCATTTCGCATTTTGGTTAGGTGTTCTAGCTTTTGCATATGGGCCATTGATCTATTTATTCACGCGATCAGCACTCTATACAGATCGGCAATTAGGCTTGAAGGATGTTGTTCACTTTATACCTGTGATTATTTATTTACTCGGTGTGATGACTCTATACATGCCTCTACCGCTTACTGAAAAGAAAATACTATTTGAGAAAGCATCCACTGACCAATCTACTTTGCTTAGTTTGGTTTCATCAGCGGCCATCCTATCTATCATAATCTATCTATGTATTTCATATTGGCTTTATCGCAGGTATACTCAGCGTCTAGAAGACCAGTACTCCAGCTTAGAAGGAAAAAAACTAAACTGGGTAAAGCATGTTCTGTTTGGGTTCATCTCATTAATAGCGATTAATGCTTTACTCCAAGTCATAGATACTATTCTCAGTGGATTCAATCTGTTTGAGCCATTTGCACTTGTTAGCCTCCTGGTTTTATTGATCTTTATTATGAGCACTATCTATCGTGGACTCAGAGGTGATTTGTCATTTGGGGGAATTTCAGCTGACGGTTCTATAGACTTAGAAGCACCAAAGAAAACTAAACTATCCATTGAAGAACAGTCTTTAATCTTTAATATTGAGACGCTCATGGCCACTGATAAACCCTACTTAGATTCTGAAGTAACACTTAGTTCTCTTTCTGGCTTGTTAGATATAACCGATAGACAGCTCTCGCGACTTCTAAATGCAGGACTCAACAAATCCTTCTTTGATTATATCAATGCTTGGCGTATCAAAGAAGTACAAAGCATACTTATAGCCGAGCCAAGAGTGACTATTTTAGAGTGTATGTATCGTTGTGGATTCAACTCTAAGTCATCATTCAACACCGCCTTTAAGAAGCATACTGGGGCGACTCCTACAGCTTATCGCAAAAAAAATGCGAAATAAAAATTATCGTATAACGATTTTATATATGTGTAAACAATTGATATCTAACGTATATCGGGTTCGATATACGTTGTCATCATAAGTCATACATACTAAATGGTTCGACTTTCTGTATTCGGTCGATTACAGAACGGATTTGCTATTCATTTGAGGTATCAAATTAAAAAAACAATTAGAATCTCTCATTATGAAAAAGACAATTATCCAACTACTCAATAATCAAACCTTCCTAATTATTGCAACTTTGTTAAGTTCTTTGATGCTCTCACCAAAGTGGTTTTTAACAGGAGCTTTATGGTTCTCATCTTTCTTCGCACTGCGATATTTCCGAAAGGCGAACTTGAAGCAATATATCTATGGTTGGCTATCACTTTCAGCTGTTACGATCATATCTCAATTAGATGTGATGCCTATGCCACTTGTGATGATGGCTCCATTATTACTTATTGCTAACTTATTTGGACTGTTGCCGTATCTACTAGATCGATGGATTCTTAATAAAGTAGCAAATGATCAGATAGCAGCACGCATATCCACTTTGGCAATTTTACTTTCATTTCCAGTCTTCAATACGGTTATGCAAATATTCATGGATATGGGCCCTCAAGGAACTTGGGGAAATCCTATCTATACTCAGTATCACTTCTCAAGCTTTATACAGTTTGCTTCTGTCGCCGGCATATACGGCCTCAATTTTATTGTAGCATGGTTTGGCACTACTCTGAACTACATAGTAGATCATAAGATTCAAGCGAAATCCTATGCTCGAGTACTCGCTTCATTTACCTCAGTCATTATAATCATACTTGGCTTTGGATTTTATCAACTATATAATTCTTCTTCAGAGCAGAATGCCGTACGAGTGAGTACTATAGCGCTTGACAATACAACAGTTTTGGAGGAGGCATATAGACTCAAGACGGACATGGAGACGGACATAGCTAAGAACACTAATTTTACTGACACCATACTCGTAACAGCATCAAGTGGACTTATGGATTTTGTATCTAATCCGCAAGACCCTTCTTACACATCACTGCAGATCGTGATTGACAATCTAATGAATAACTATATGGAAGAAAGTGAAAAAGCGGCATCCGCTGGTGCTAAGATAATAGCTTGGCCAGAGGCTGCTATTATCGCTACAGAGCAGACCGCTGAAGCAAATGCAGATAGAATAAGCCAATTCGCTGCAACACATGGTGTATATATCTTCTATCCTACAGCAGTCTTTTTGAGTGATCAAGTAGGAAAAAGCGACAAGTTTATAGAAAATAAGATTCTAACTTTCGATCCAAATGGTGATTTAATTAACACCTATTTCAAGAATATACCAGTCCCAGGTGTAGAAGCTTCAATCCCAGGCGATGGCGTCATGCCTATCATAGAAACACCATATGGAAATCTGACACCAGCCATATGTTATGACTTAGACTTTCCTAATCTCATCTTGCAGACTGGCCAAAAGAAAGCGGATATGATCGTAGCGCCAACAGGAGACTGGCACGCCATCTCTCCGTACCATACATATCAGGCTGCCTTCAGGTGTATCGAAAATGGCACTAACATGATGAAGCCTGTAGTCGGTGGATTAAGCGCAATTATAAATACCAAAGGACTTATAACAAATAGAGCATCATATTATGATGAAGATCCTGCAATTATAATTAGTGATATAGCAGTGAATAGTGAGGATACACTTTTTGCAACTATCGGGATATCAATAATCATATTTTTTCAAATGGCTTTCTTGGCAATCATCATTATGCTCAGTTACATAGAAGTAAGTTCTGCATTGAAGAAGTTTACGCTTCGTGGCACAGTAGCTTAAATCACCATATTTTATACTTAATTGAGAAGACTCTCTTTAAAATGAAATACACAAAATAATAAGTAGAATTAAAAACGAATTATATTATAATGTCTAATTATTTCTTCCATCACCTTTACTTCGTAACTTGACAATTCAATAATCCTTCTATCATGAGTTATCCCAGTATTTTCAACGACGTTCTTGGGCCAGTGATGCGTGGACCATCGAGCTCACATTGTGCTGCTTCTTTAAGAATAGGCAGGCTCTGTCTCGACTTGATGGATGGCCAAATCAACAAGGTGGAGATTGACTTTGATCCCGATGGATCTTTAGCTACTACTCATGAAGCTCAAGGCTCAGACATGGGATTGTTTGGTGGGTTTTTAGGTTGGGAAGCTGATGACGAACGATTAGAAAATGCAAGTGAGCATATAGCAACAGCTGGTATCGAGATCGACATCAGATTAACAGAGCTGGAGGAGAAGCATCCTAACACTTATAAAATCACGCTTTATAATCAGAGAGAAAAAAGAGAATTAATAGCTAACTCGACTGGAGGCGGAATGATTGAAGTCATCAGTATAGATGGTGCTAAGGTAGATATGGACGGTGGCTTTTTTGAAACTTTGATTTACACTTCAGATCATGATCCCATTCTGGACTATCTGAAGAACAACATTTCATTTGAAGACTTGGAGGTTCATAAAGGTCGTGAACTAACATTTATAGAAGTAAAATCTATAAGCCCGATAGGTGATACCTTTCTAAAGGAAATAAATGGACTCGAATCTGTACTTTTTATAAAAGAATTAAAACCGGTACTACCGGTTCTTTCAAAAAATAATCTTGAAGTTCCTTTCATCACTTGCGATGAAATGTACGCTTATAATAAAGACAAGAATCTTAAACTCTGGGAATTAGCAGTTCACTATGAAAGTCAGCGTGGAAGCATATCCCATGAGGAAGTCATGGAAAAGATGCGTGGCATCCATGGCATCATGAAGGCCGCCATTGAGACAGGCCTTGCCGGAACACAATTTGAAGATAGAATCTTAGGGAGTCAATCTCCAAAGTTCAAGGCGTTGATGGATAGCAACAAACTGATAGATGGATCAGGTGTACTCAATAGAATAGTCAGTTATGTCTCAGCCATTATGGAAGTCAAGAGCAGTATGGGCGTTATAGTAGCTGCTCCAACTGCTGGCTCATGTGGCGCTATGCCAGGTGCTGTCATAGCTGTTGGTGATGCTCTTTCACTACCAGAAGACGAAGTGACCAAAGCCTTATTAGTAGCAGGACTAATTGGTGTGTTTATAGCAGCTCACTCTACTTTTGCAGCAGAGGTCGGAGGTTGTCAAGCAGAATGTGGATCTGGTTCTACAATGGCCGCAGCTGCTATAGTCGGTCTGGCCGGCGGCACTTTGGATCAAGGTATATGTGCTGCTTCTATGGCACTGCAAAGCTCCTTAGGCATGATCTGTGATCCTATAGGAAATCGAGTCGAGGCACCGTGCCTCAATAGAAATGTCATGGCCGCTTCTAACGCCCTATCATGTGCCAATATGGCCCTTGCCGACTATGATCATCTGATACCATTGGATCAAGTCATAGAGACTATGTATGAAGTAGGCAAGAGTATACCCAATACACTCAGGTGCACCAATCTGGGAGGCCTATCCATAACCAAAGCAGCTAAAGAAATAGAAGCCAAATTGGGTAAGCAATACTTTTATAAAAACTGTTGATCTGGCATGCTTATGTGACTATGTACTTATGTCGCTTTATTAAAAATTAGAAACAGCCTCAGACAGAGTTCCCTCATCCTTTTTTATAGGATATAATTTTGAAAAGATATACCCTACAATCATGGCCATCGCAAAAGAAGGTGCCAATACATCTAACTCTGTAAAGTAGGCCCCTACACTTTCCATATTGGAAACTACAAACTTGAAAAACATCACTGATAAGAATCCAGTGATCATAGATGCAATAGCACCTTTTTCAGAATATCCCTTCCAAAAAAGAGATAGAATGATGACCGGACAGAACGTAGCGGCTATGCCAGACCAACCAAAAATGATCACCCAAAATATCTGCCTTTCGGGATATAAATTATAAAGTAAAATGGCAATGCCCAATGCAGCTATCGCCATCGCAAGAGTGACTAACCGCGAGAACCTGGTTAAATCTTTATCCTTTAAATCAGGCCTAAATAGCTTTTGATAAAAATCACGAGTGATGGCGCTTGATGCAAGAATGAGCAATGAATCAATGGTTGACATAATAGCAGAAAGCACAATGGCAATATAGATAGCCACTAAAATCGTTGGCAAGAATGCATTAGTCAGCATACTCAAGACATCTTCCCCTCCAGTTCCCAATACTGATTCTGGATCTTGCCCTTGCTTCGTAAAATAAACTCGAGCCAGTATACCAATCATAACAGCTGCTGTATCTGTTAATAGGGTAAAAGCCAAAGCCACCCACTTACCTTTATCTATCTCCTTGACACTTTCGATGGACATGAAGCGCACATATACCTGTGGTGAACCCAAGAAGCCCAATCCAATCATGGAGAAACCAAGAAGTGTAAAAAGGTTCATTAACCAGTCGTCACTCCTACCCATTATTTGCGTAAGCGTGGGGTCGATGGCATTCAAACTGTCCGTGATCCCTGTTCCATGATCCAAAGAGAACCAAACAAAAACAGGCAGTAATACCAATCCGAAAAACATCAAAATCCCTTGGAATAAATCCGACCAAACTGCAGCTACAAATCCACCTATGAAGATATAGGCCAGGACGATGAAAAAACCCGCCAAGGCTCCAAAACGATAGTCGATACCCAGCATGGATTCAAAAGCAATACCCGTCACATCCATTTGGGAAGCCACGAAAATGATTACGAAAATCACGAGGGTCGAGGCTGATACAATCCGAAGTGTATTAGTAGTTGATTTAAAATGACTTTCGAGGTAATCAGGTACGGTGATCGCCTTATACTGATCCGTCTTCTGTTTAAACCGCTTGGCCATATACTGCCAGGAAATAAACACCCCGAGCAACTCACCTAAGACGACCCAGAAGGCAGAATATCCTGCCATAGCACCCATGCCTGTTAATCCAATTAAAAGCCAACCTGATTCACCTGTAGCCCTTGCTGAAAAAGCAACAGCCCAATATCCCATCTTCTTGCCACCGACATAGAAGTCGCTCATGCTATTGATGCGTCGAGAGGCATAAATACCGATCATAAACAGAATCCCGACGTAAATGGCTAAAACGACAATTTTGATGATAAAGTCCTGGTCCTGCATAGAGGTTTAGTTGGTGATACGGCTCAAAATGGAATGTAGAGGCCGAAAAACTCTCAAAGTACACAAATCAAGACAAACCTATAATTGTATGGAAAATGGAGGCAAAATGGCAGTGAAACGGAATTATTGAACTCATTTTTCCAACAAAACAGGCAAAAATCTGTTATCACCTAAATTAAAGTACCTTCGGTGTCGCATTAAGCCTACAGTTTGACTCTCTCCACTGAGGTAAAATCCTTGAGTTAGAGCAGTATTAGTTAATAAACCACTTCCAATTTGATTCCTGACCAACAGATTCCAGTAGCATTACATTCCATAGAAGAATTAATCACTGCTCTTTCTATAGAGAAAGTCTCTAAGTACAATGAGATCATCCATCGTATTGATATGTCTTCAGATATTTTTGAATCTCATAGTTCTTGGTCTACTGAGTCGTACACTAGAAATTGTCTTGCGGACAATGATAAATTTGAGTTGATTCTTATTTGTTGGCAAGAAGGGCAAATCACTCCTATACATAATCATGGAGGCGAAGAATGCTGGGTGAGAATCATAAAAGGTGAATTCAAAGAAACAATATATACGGAAGATGAGGACGGTGGTCTAAATGTTCATAAGACCATCATGTCAAAGGCTGACGACGTAACATATATGATCGACTTTATGGGAGTACATAGCATAGCCAATCTATCGAACAAAAAAAGCATGTCTCTTCATCTGTACGCAAAACCAATCCGCAGTTGCCAAATTTTTGATGAAAATTCAGGCAAATTTGTACACAAAGATTTATCTTATTGTACTGGTCCTGAAGTAGCGGCAAACTAAAAACATAACAATTTTATGTCTGATATAAATAGTGACTTAGCACTATTCAACGAGCTAGTTGAAGTACTGTTAAGTGAAGAAGAGAACAATCCTGTAGCAGAGCGAATAGAGGCAAGTGAACTGTATGATGCTATCGATCTATCGCTAAGTGATGGACCTCTGGTGGATGATCAGTTCAAGCAAGTGCTTAAAGAGATTCTTGTATCCACTCCCAAAACTGCGACGAGGTTATTTTTCAATCAGCTATTCGGAGGAAGACAAAGCAAGGCCGTCTTAGGCGACCTACTTGCTGTCATGCTCAACAACAGTATGTACACTTACAAAGTAGCGGGTCCTCAAGTTGGAATCGAGCAGGAGATCATCAAACAATCTTGTGACATGGTAGGCTATGGCCCACAAAGTAATGGCACCTTTCCGACCGGTGGATCTATGAGTAACTACATGGCACTCATCATGGGTCGTGATGCTAAAGATCCTAATTGTAGAGCAGATGGCATCACAAAGCCATTGATCATATACACTTCTGTAGCATCGCATTATTCTAATTCTAAAAATGCAAGTTTCGCAGGGATCGGCAGAAACAATATCCGATATATAGCTACCGATTCTGAAGGGAGAATGGACCCTATCAAACTGGAAGAGCAAATTATAAAAGATCTTAGCGAAGGACTTATTCCCACGTACGTAAATGCTACCGCAGGAACAACAGTGCTTGGTGCCTTTGATCCAATCGATCAAATCGCAGACATCACTGAGAAATACAACATCTGGCTTCATGTCGATGGAGCCTACTGTGGCACGCTGATCTTCAGTAAAAAATATAAGCACCTGCTAAAAGGAATGGAAAGGTCTAATTCTTTCAGTTACAATGCGCACAAGATGCTTGGGACACCATTGACTTGTTCCATCATTTTGGTGAATGACAAAAAGCAACTGCATGATTCATTCAGCAATGATGCCACCTACTTATACCAAACAGATGGAGACGATTTCAATTTAGGAAAAACCTCTTTTCAATGTGGTAGAAGAAACGACGCTTTGAAATTTTGGACTTTATGGAAGTCAATTGGAAAGGATGGCTTAGAGCAGATCATAGATCATCAATTTGAATTAGCTGATGCTGCTCGCACATACGTAAAAAGCAATCCTGACTATACACTATACAGTTTCGATGATTCTATAGCTGTCTGCTTTAATTATAAAGACATTGATCCAATGGCTCTTTGTACTGCGCTATATGAACATCAAATAACTGTCGTAGGGTTTGGTTCTTTTCAAAAAGACACCTTCGTAAGATTCGTCACTATTAATGCTAATAACTCCAAAGAAGATATTTTAAACTTCTTTAAAGTTGTTGAGGAATTTGTCGCTGAGCATCCTGAGTTGGAGAAGGTGAAGGAGTTGGTGGCTTAGCCCAAAATAGCACTCAGTTTATAGTCCATGGTTAATGGTTCTTAGCTGCGACTATAGACCATCAACTATCAACCGATAACTGACAACTACTTCCGCCCGCGCCCTGGCTCTGAAGGGAAATCTGCCCTCCTGATTTCTATTTCTAAAATCATAAGCGGTTTTTCAATCGCTTCATCAAATCCATTTGCTCATGAAAAATGGCAAGAACTAATAAAGGTCGATTAGTTTGACTGAGTGCGAAAATAGAATGCTTCTGACATCGCTTTATCAACACCTTATGACCTGAAAAGATCATTTCTTTAAACTGTCCTTTACTTTGCGATAACTCATCCAAACACCTTAGCAAACTCGTCGTGTATTCTTGAACTTGACGGTTTCCAAATTTTTCTAAAGTATATCGAACGATACCATCCCAATCTTTTTCAGCTGCTTTGCTGATTTCATATAATGGCAGCATGCTAAGATTTATCTCCGCTCAACACACGATCCGTGATCTGTTGAATGGAATAAGATGAGACACCTGATTTACTGGCCTGAAGGATACGAGATGACAATAACTCTTCTAACTCTGATAAAGCTGCTTGTTCATTCTCATTACTTGCGTTAAAAAGCTTGGATAAGATATAGTCTTTTATAGACTTTCCCTGCAATGCAGCCAACGCCTTTATTTTTTGATGCTGATCTGGCGAAACTTCTATACTCAATCTACTCATGTGATAAAGATAGCACATTTTGAACATTGACACAAATGTACATATGTGCAGATACACGCTGTCGAAGAAGTGTCTTCTGCGACGAAAAACCTTTCAAAAATCTGATATCTGACTTCTAATTCCTTCTCGGCTCTCGATTCTAATTTATCAGCTCTCAATAAAATCTCCCG
>CALHUZ010000436.1 GCA_938039305.1 uncultured Saprospiraceae bacterium | reverse complement strand
ATACAACTCCGTTGGCCCTTCATAACTCGCCGAAAACAGAATGGCCGATCCATCAGGTGAAAAGATAGGATAGCTTTCATCTTCTGCATGAGTGGTTAATCTCTGCGCCAATCCGCCAGAAAGCGAGACGGTCCATATATCCCCTTCTGCACAAAAGACAACGCGGTCTTCATGGACATCAGGGTATTGGTAGTATCCTTCGAAGCCTTGGGAGGCAGCAGAACATAATGTGATAGAGGTGATGAAGAGTGCGAGGGCAAGTCGTATTGTGATTCTTAGTGGCAAGTGAGACATGAGCTTTAGTATTTGGTACTAAAGCTAATATTCTATTTGGGATTTGATGGTGGCTATAGGGGATTGGGGTTTTGTTAACTTATTGGATGGGCTAGAAACTGTTTGTGACAAAAGTTTTGTTTGTTAATAAACTCGGCCGCTCCGCCCCTAAAAGTGGAAGCCGAACTTCGACTCAATGATTGAGTTCGTTGAATGACATTCTTTATGAATTTAGTAGTGCTATCATTTTTTTGACATGAGCTAATATACCGCGCCAAACACCATCAAATTCTGGAAGGTCATTGATTTGGTGCTTTAGACTTGTTTCCCAATTTGCTTTATATTTCTTCTCTTTTTTAATTAAGATATCATTCAATAAAAGAGGATTCTTTTCTTTATGTATCGACTTATTTTTAAACCCGAAGGCGACATCTTCTATATCTATACCTGCTTGTTCTGTAAGATACCAGATATCGTAAATGTCTCGAGGGATACTTCGCTGAAGTACACACCGTAATTTTTCAGCCAAGGATTCTTCTAAACTATAAGTTTTCACATCATACAAAGTATCCTTATCTGAGTAATTGTCCAGAATCGTCTTCTGCTTCAAAGGATAATAAATCAATTCGTTAGTGGAGATATCAAGTTTGATATCCTTTTCTCCTCCGAGTGGACCTTGGTAACTCAAGTAACCCTTATATTGAGATGCTGATCCTTCTTCTCTGCCTATCTTTACTTTTATTCTACTTTCTTCATAGACCCATTCGCATATAGATTGGAATTCTTTTTCTATAATTCCACCATTCCAATCTTCCCCCTGAAATGTAAAATCCATGTCTTCAGAAAAACGATAATCAGCAAACCATACTTTCTTCAGAACCGTCCCTCCTTTGAATATTAAGTGCTCGGTCAAATATGCATTCTGACTGATACCTTTTAATATCCAACCTATGACATAGTCCTTTTCGATCTGTGTATCTCTTACTCCTTCCTCATGGGCGATTTGTTGAATTTCTCCTGACTTGATCATGTCTCTGTAGTTTGAAGGAGTTCTTCTAAGTCGACATTATCTTCTATTCTCCACTTGCGATGAAAACTCCCTTTGATTTTTAATGAAGGATCTAACCTTGTATAGGCATCGGTGATCAACTGGTTCAGTATATTTTGCTCAGTTGGATACAATTTCATTTTGTCCAGAACATAGCCAAGTCGTTTTATGACGGCTTGCACATTGAATCTTATAGCGTAGTCGACTAGCACGTTGGGCTTGATCTTTTCACTTGCCTTGTCCATGGCCTTCACAATACCTTCCATACCTCCTGCATATTGTGGCTTATGTAGACAATCAATGATGGTTTTTTCCAGATCACTACAGAAAATTTTGTCATGATCATTTATCCACTTCTTTTTATATCCGTAGAATTGGGCCTCCTTTGAATATATTATCTCAAAAGGGATATTCAGTATATGCCTTACCTTAGGATAAGTGCGTTCTTTAACTACTACGTACTCTCTTAAAGCTGGCTGAATGATCAGCTCATGAACCTGCAAAGCACTGTAATAAGCTATATAGTATTCCTTAGGATAGACGAGTGCTTCCGCTACTTTATGCCAGTTGGGCATTAGCTCATGCCCTTTCTCCCTGCGAGGATTTACTGCATATAACCCGCTTCGAAGTTGCGTCAAGACGCCTTTCCTGGCCAAATCTTCAACAAACTCATAGTCTGCCTTAGACATCACGCTAAAATATTCTGACACTTGTGCAAATGAAAACACTTCCAGATCATGGTCTATCAAGAAGTCTAAGAAGTGGCCTTTATTATTTTTCATACATTATATTCAAGCTTATTGCTGGATTATCAAACATAAAGAATGACAAATATATGAAATCATAATTCTATATGCACGATATTCCAGATAATATCTGGAATAAATAACATTTTACATAACACCACTAAACTGAGAACCAACAAGTTATCAAATGAAATGCTCAGATAACATCACCTATGTTATTCGCGCACAAACAATGTTAAATCACTCACTATCAACAACTTATACTATCTGTCAATAACAATATTCGGCCTTGCCTCATTTCCTCTCATGAAGCATATATGAAACACCCAATCAGAAATAACACTATGCTCAACTGTCTTAACCTTGATTTGCCTGATTAGCATGATTACGTGATTAGAGAAGGGACCTCTTTTGATTAGAGTAGTTTAAAATCAAGCAATCACTTCATCTAATGAATCATGGTAAAGACTGTGATCCCTATACGTCAAGAGGTTGGGAAACCTTTGACTGGAGATAGCTGCTAATGTGCTACTGAGTGTGGTTTGAGATTGTACATCTCGAACATCATGGGATTAAAAAAAGGGAAGAGTATAAATACCCTTCCCTTTGTATGAAATATAAATTCAGAAATTAAACCAATGATTAATTGGCCATCTCTTTCAATTTTTTCAATGCACGGACCTTTACAGTAGTCGATGCTGGCTTAGCCTTGAACATTTGCTCTTCCTTAGTGAACGGGTTGATTCCCTTTCGAGCTTTTGTAGCAGGCTTCTTAACAGTTTGGATCTTAAGCAAGCCAGGAAGAACAAACTCACCTACTGATCTTTTCTTAAGGTGTAACTGCATGATCTCACTTAGAGATTCAAGCACTCCGTTCACCTGCTTTTTTGAAAGCTCATTGTCCTCAGCGATTTGATTGACGATCTGAGTCTTTGTGTATTTTACGTCTAATGTTTTTCTTTTAGCCATAATTTGTTAGTTTTTAAAATAGTTTTAATGAACACTACATTGGATCACTGTACTTAAATATCGCACAAAATATGGAATATATATCAAATTATCTAATATGATGAGGAGAGGGGCAAGTAACGGGAAAAGATAGGATAGCTTTCATTTTCTGCATGCGTCGTTAAGCTCTGAGCTAGACCGCTTGATTTTTTCTACGAAGTTTGCTACGAATCTCTTCTGACAAACTCCAGCATTGCTTCATATTTTTCTACGAAGCACCAATGAGACACCCAATCAGTAATAACACTATCCTCAACTATCTTAACCATGATTTTCGTGATTCGCTTGATGACATGATTAAAGTAACCCTCTTTTTAAAATCAAGCAATCCTCCCATCATGTGAATCATGATATAGACAAGTTGGCTGAACCGGGCTTACCAATCACTTTGTGCTTGGGAGTCCCTGTAACTCCCTAACCAAAATAATTAAAAACAAATTAATAAAAACCATTATATGATCTACCCTTTATGAGTTATCTTTGACCCTTCACTATTTTGACATATAATCCTATTATGAAGTTCACTCAAGTACTACTACTATCTTTTGTCATTTCTTACCATTCCTTCATATCAACTCTTTTAAGGCTTTAAGAATCACAACTGAATTGGCATCCATTTTAGAAAAGGCAAACCACTTTTTACCCAAATCCTTGAGTGATGCACCTATGTGATAGACTTCTTTTTCGTCTATGACTAAAAATCGATCATGTGAGGATAAGAACGGTATGGCGCTGAAAGTCGAATATTGTGTATTGACTTTTTCAATATCTAAATTCAGTTGTTTGCTGATCTTCTTAGTGAATAAGTAAACAGCTACATCTTTTCTCTTTTTGCAAAGTTGTGTTATGACTGTATCATCTATATAGTTGTCTACAACCATAATACTTGTCTTTGCTTTTTTGATTAGCTTATTGATGAAGTCATAAGCATCATAGGTCTGTCCATTGAAGAATATTCCTTGTTGGTCACTTAATTGTTCATGTCCTAATGCATCAAAGAGTTTCTTGAACTTTTGATCTGTATCCAGTTTGTGTGCTGTAAAGTCTTGAGAAAGTTGTAGCAACTGCTGATGATCGGCCAAAGTCTTCCGCATCTCAACGAATGCATTCATTATAGCTATACTGGTTTTTACAGCTGTATCACTTCGCAATACAGCAGACAACATAGCCACACCTTGCTCGGTATATACATGTGGCATTGTCCTTCTTCCTCCATGTCCAGTTGAGGTCGCAAATTGCGACTTCAAATTGGATGAAGACCTTGAGATCGCAAATTGCGACTTCAAGAGTTCGAGTTCATCTTTGGTCAATTGAAATCTAAAACTTTCAGGAAATCGATTGATGTTACGTTTCACCTGCTCATTGAGTCTTTTTAATTCTACTTGATACATATCAGCCAAGTCTGCGTCCGCCATGACTTGCATACCTCTGATTGTGAATATCTTATTCACAACAAGGACTTTGTTAGTCTTGACTACCTGCTTGCTCATATCAATTCTTTCAAGGATACCAAAATAAGATTCGTCTCTTTATCCATTGATTCCATCTTCTTCAATATCTATTCAGGACTTTTTAGAGGAACTTCCTTTTTTATTCAGCACCTCTTTAGCCCTATTTATTTCAAATGTTATGGATTTATATTCGTAATATACTATGTAAGATTCATTATTACTAAGATACTTTTTAAATATCAGCGATGTAATCACGCGCATCTTCCTAACCAAAAAAATAACCAACAAATTAATAAATACCATTATATGTTCTACCCTTTATCAGTTATCTTTGACCCTTGACTATTTTGACATATATACCGCACATGCCACGTCCTACAATGAAGATTACACAAGTTCTTTTACTTTCCTTCGTCATCTTATCGCTTATCGTCCCTACTGCTACCACTGCCCAAGGCTGGGTATTTGGCGATATAGGCGATGGTACTAAACCGACGATCTATGCTGATGGCGATGCCATTCATGTAGCAGCGCTGAAGGAAGATCCGAGTGATGGCTTCTTGGTGTACATGGCAGTAGACAGTACAGGTGCCGTATCAGATACGATCATAGACAACTATTTATATGGCCCGATAGACATCATCACTGATGCTGCGGGATTACCGATTGTAGCCTTTCATCATCACCTTGTTGGACCAGAAGAGACACGTGGAGATCTGGGCATAGCGCGTATAGATCCTGATGGCGTCTGGACCGTGGATGTGACAGCTGACCCTGGCCATGATGGCTGGGATGGGACGATGGTCATCGATGATAGCGGCGTCATACATGCTGTCTCCACTGACCCTGCTAATGGTGTAGAGTATAACACTTTCGTAAATGGTACCTGGACCACTCAGGTCATAGATCCACTGCCTGCCATGTATCAATACGGTACAGATATAGGCATCGATGCTGCGGGAGATCTACATGTTACTTTCTTTATCGATGGGTCGTCGACCCTCAAATATGCTAAGCTTTCTGCTGGCGCCTGGACGATCGAAGAGATCGATACGCATGGGATATTTCCAAGTATGATCTTGACAGCTGATGGCCCTGTGATCGCATATTATAAATCAGCGCGCAATGATGACGCTGCAGACTCATGGCCTACTTCTGGAGAGGTAATGATCGCTGAGCGCAATAGTACTTCCGGTTCATGGACATCTACTTCAGTAGGCCCCCTAACTAGTGTTGCTGCAGGAGTATTTTCTGGAGCCAGAGCCATCGTTGATCTTCAGCAGGATGGTCAGGGTGTGAGACATTTGGCATTTGGCAATGACCGAATCATACGATATGGTACTTATGATGGATCCAACTGGTCTATCGCTACGATCCTCGATGCCAACGAACAACCATACGCCAACCTCGGCCAGCAAGTATCGCTTGCTATCGATGACTCGGGGATCGCACACATAGTGACGTTTAGAAGAACAGGCGGTGACAATGGCATTGTCATATATGGCAATAACAACAATCCAGTTATCCTACCGTCTGTGGCTTGCCCTGCTGATACCACGATACAGTGCGATGTCTTGATCACACCCGAGAGCCTCGGTCGCCCGATAGATAATGACGAGTTTACAAGATTTGAATTTGTCGACACTATGGTTCAGACATGTCCCTTGGACTTAGTCATCCAGCGTTCTTGGATCGGCTACATAGACGACGAACCAATGGATACTTGCATACAGTTGATTACTGTCTTGGTAGATCCATTTGAAGACTTCAGTATCCCAGATTCTCTGACAGTCGATGAAGTATGCATAGATGAACTCGACGAAGTGATACAAACCGATTTAGACCTTCCTTGCAACATAGGCATAGACAGCATAGCCGTTACTGAAATAGAACGCACATGCGACCGCATCATCTTAAATGCCGAATGGGTATTTGCAGACGAATGTAGAGACACATCTGTCAGCCTCAATCAGATCATAACGATACAGAATCGAGTAGTTGCCAAGACGGGCGCACCTGTCATCATGCCCAATACTGGCGGAGCAAATGGTAGCATCGCCATCACACCTACTTGTCCATTTGATGAGCTGATGTACCAGTGGGACGATGGCTCAACTGACTCATTGATTACTGGCCTAAATGGTGGCACCTACTCAGTCACAATCACTAATAACGAAGGTTGTTTTGAGATGAGAACATTTGAAGTGGTCGGTAACACTACCGATACCATGATGATGGACACAATGATGATGGATACTATGACCATGGATACTATGACTATGGATACCATGATGATGGATACTATGACCATGGATACTATGATGATGGATACTATGACTATGGACACCATGATGATGGATACCATGACCATGGATACTATGATGATGGACACCATGATGATGGATACTATGACTATGGATACCATGACCATGGACACTATGATGATGGATACCATGACCATGGATACTATGATGATGGATACCATGACTATGGATACGATGATGATGGATACCATGATAATGGATACTATGATGATGGATACGTCTACGATGAATGGAGCCATAGGCTCGTCCTTATTGATTGACTTAGTCGATCGATCTGGAGATCCACTTGATATAGACACCATATACTTTATGGATTCAACATCGACCATGACTATGGCCACAGCAGATGCTTCCGGAGCTTATTCCACAGGTAGTAGTCTCAATGAAGTAGCTGAAGTTTGCATTGAAAAAACCGGTAGACCCATCGAGGGACTCAGTGCCACGGACTTAACAAAAGGCCTACGCATCATTTTACAATTTACAGCAGGATGTGATGAAGACAGAGTAGCACTCGA
>CALHUZ010000435.1 GCA_938039305.1 uncultured Saprospiraceae bacterium | reverse complement strand
AAATTGTCACAGTCACTTCAAAAGTAACCTCCCAAGTTACATCATCGATAGGGCCGCATGTCACTATCTGTGATGTAGAGCCGCCGTCAGAAGTCTGTTGACTAATGTCAAGAGAGAAGGATGTAGCGGTGCAGAAATAATCATCATCATTACTAAAAACACCTCCATCTATATCATAGTTACAATTAGAAGGATCAGAATCATCTTCAAATGCAGAAAATCCCAAATCAACCATATTGGGTAGATCCTCATTGGAACAATATTTTTTACTGGCTACACTAATGGAGCTAGTATAAGGAAGATCGACATCATCTAATCCAGCATCACAGCTACTGGCAAGCGAAAAACTATCATCATTAGCATCCGCAGTGGCCACCAATCTAATATCTGGATCTTCACCATCATTGTAACCCAACATATCTATCTTAGTTACTTTGACTTGGATAGTTGCAGTACTATTGTTAGGTACTGAGAAAGTTTGCCCGCTCAGTGTTATAGATGACATAGCCATGATCATCCCTATTGCACATAGCAATCTCTCCCTCGCGATAGCTGCTCTTATAAGCAATTGAGATATGTTCTGTAGAAAAAATACAGCTGTTGAGCTTTCTTTGTTGATGTGTTTCATAGAGTCGGATACCAGGATGCAATGTAGGGATTACCATTAATAGTTTTATGTCACCATTAATGGTGAATTTTTGATCTAAAAAGTCCTTTTATACATCAAAAAGGGAAGATAAGATCTCAATCTATTGAATAAGCCTTCTTTTGATGCGAGAAAACAAGGACATAAGTAATTAAGCACAAAGGCACATCAATTCAGTTTCGTCCGTCCCCAGATATCCTTCGTCGATATTTTCCTTGGGGAATCGAGAAATCCCAAGCACTGGTCTGAACAAGTTGTCCATGGAGTGACTTTGCTGCAACTTTGAGTTATCAATTCATCAAAAAAATATTCTTATGAAAACCTTTAAACTTGATCATTACGTACGCCTTGGATTATTAGTCATCACATGTGTGAGTTATGCAGGCATCCTGACAGCTTGTCTGATGTCATAGATACTGACTTAAAACAAAACCATTATTTCTAACCCTGTTACTCTGACTCAAATATTGATTTTATGAAATTATTACTCCTTATCGTAGTTGCAGTTGTTTATTACAAACTTGTAAAAAGGGAAGATCGGATATATGATTAGTGTAGCTGTCGCTCTATATCGGGCGACCTGACATCATACCACCTGAGGTGTTCAAACAGATTTTATAATTTAAAAACTTATTCCAATGTTAATTCACTTCAGCAAGAGCAAATCATTCTTCCTCATCATCATCTTCGTCCTCGTCCAGTCTCTCTACAAGAGAAATCACCCAGCTCAATACTTTAGGGCTTAGGTACTTGGCCATGCCAGTCTTACGCTGGACACTTTTTAGAATATTGACATTCTTATATCCGATACTTCTTTCTTCTGCAAGCTCGATGTATTCATCCCATTCTTCATGGGTTATTCTATCGAATAGACCTCGGACTATATCGAGGTCTGTTGGGTCTTGCAAATCATAGTTGGCCATTAGTGGTACTTTGGAATAAAACTATAAATAAAAAGAGAGCGCAAGTCTTTTAAAGTGAATTAGCGTAAAATAAAATTAGACATTTTTATATGCAGAAACAAAAAGAAGCGCGAGGAAGCCGAAATAGAGGGTGCGGGTGCCTGCCGCGTGCGCGGGTACTATTTCGGGAGCCTTTTTTTGGCGAAAAAAAAATGAACGTATGCTAAGATTTACGATGAAGCTTAGTTACCACACTTTGAATGGCATAGCTACCTAAAGAAAAATTATTCTAAAGTCTTTAACATATCTTCCCACAGCTTTCCCTGGGTCCATTTTTTGAAAAGACCAAAGTGGCCGATTGTTTTGAAACCATATTCTGAAGGCTCGATGAGTCGGGTTGTTACTTCAGCATTAGGAAATGATTTTTGATAATTAGGAAGTGTTAACGGAGTTGCCATGTGGTCGTCTGCGAAAAATATGGCTGTGATCTTTTTATCAACTTCTTTATAAAAAGTGTTTTCTAATTTGCGATTCATGTAGTCGGCCATGAGTGAATTCTGCTGACTATTGCGCCACCAGTCTTCAGCTACTCCTCGCGGCCAATCATGGCCCAGGCCAAATCTACCCGATATATAACCAAAGAGCTTTAGGTTAATCGGAAAAAATAAATTAGACGAAAGGCTGATCTTTCTGCGATATGAAGACTTGAAGTTATTCCAATTTCCAGAAGAGCTGGCTACTACTGTAATTTTATCTAATAGGGACCAATTAGACATTAAGCCCAGTATCTGCCCTCCCATAGAATGTGCGAAGAGATGAACAGGTAGATCGGAATACTCTTCCTTAATCCAGTTCAATACAGCAGTAGCATCATATAGGCCCCAATCAGATATAGAAGCTGCATATCCTTTTAAGTTAGCGGGCCGAGAAGCTCCCACTCCTCTGTAGTCAAACAAGACGACAACATAACCTTGTTCAGAAAGAAACTTTCCAAACTTTAGATAGTACTCTTTCCGCATGACAGTTCCTGCATGAAACTGGATGACACCTTTAGG
>CALHUZ010000434.1 GCA_938039305.1 uncultured Saprospiraceae bacterium | reverse complement strand
AAACAGTATTATATCGCACAGCATCTCGGCATAAGACCTGAAAGCTTAAGTAGAATCCGAAAGCGATACGCAGATCAACAACGTAAGAATTAATCTAACTCATTTTCTTGACTCAGGTCAATGAATTTCATCTTCAATGAGTCGAACTTTGAAGAAATGAAAGATATGGAAACAGCAGCAATCACTTTATTTGTACTCTTCGGTATTGTCATGCCCATCTTGATAGGTGGCCTTCATACTTATGTACACTTCAAAGAATTAGGAACAAAAGAAGTCCAAGCTAAACTCAATAACGTGATACCTATCATGGGAAAATCAAAAAACATATTCAATGCTTGGGGGCTAATGAGTTTCATGATGGGCGCCTCTTTTATCATCATTGGACTACTTAATATATCCATCTTAACAATAAGCCCTGACACACCACCTATACCTTCTATCATTGCAATTATACTTTATCTCGCTTGTTCCATTTATGTGGGTCGTACTTATAAGGCAGCTCCTCAGTTTTATGGTGGCATTGTAGGTATCATAGGAATGTTAACTTGCTTAGGACTAACCATAATATCATAACATGTTAAAGACAATACTCATCATAGTCAACGCTCTTATCTTCCTTGTTCTATCAGGGTTTCACTTCTACTGGATCTTTGGAGGCAAAAAAGGATTGTCAGTTACGGTGCCAATGAAATATCTCCCTGCTGAATCAGATTACATGAAGAACACTAAAATGAAAGTAGCCACATTAATAGTGGCGCTTGGACTTTTAGCTTGTTGCATCCTAATACTAACGCAAGGTCATTTTGTAAATTTGACTATTAATCCCGATTGGTTTAATCTGGGTTGCAAGTTCTTAGCAGGTATCTTTTTGATCCGAGCGATCGGAGATTTTAATATGGTCGGTTTTTTTAAGAAGACAAAGGACCAGCAGTTTTCAAAATATGATAACATGTTGTTCTCACCGTTGTGCCTTTTTATATCGGTTACTACTTTTTACGTCGCTTTCAATTGATCAGGATCGATGCCCTTTTAAACCATGCTTTAGCTTGGTTTAAGCGAGTCTGGATTATTTTTGGCTTTAGCCTTTAATAGCAGATTATCTTGATACTCTATTTTCGGTGTGTTAAAGGCTAAAGCCATCTTAAGGTCTTATCACAAACGCCAACCTAAAGGATGGCGTAAAAGAGCACAGCGGATAATCCAATCATACAAAACTTATAAAACTAAATGAGCACTATCTGAGGTCCTCTACTAATATTTTTTTTTCTAACGAGACCTTCGATGGGTTTGAGTAGAAAGGAACCCTCTTTTTAAACCATGCTTTAGCTTGGTTTTAGGAAGTCTGGATTATTTTGGCTTTAGCCTTTAATAGCAGATCATTTTGATACTCAAAATTTCGGTGTGTTAAAGGCTAAAGCCATTAAAAGGTCTTATCGAAAGCGCCAACCTAAAGGATGGCGTAAAAGAGCACAGCAGATAATCTAATCATGCAAAACTTATAAAACTATATGAGCACTATTTGAGGCCCTCTACAAATATTTTTTTTCTACCGAGACCTTCGATAGGTTAGATTAGAAAAGAGTCTTCTTTTAAACTATGCTTTAGCTTAGTTTGAGACAGACGTTATTAATCTTGGCTTTAGCCATTAATTATCGGAAAATTATATTTAGTAGTAAGTTCTGTGAGTTCCTGGGACCAAGTGACTTTCTTATGATGTTCTTCTTGTTAAAAATATAAGCCTTCACCTTTGGAACTGCAGATTCACTTACACCAACGGCATAGTACTCTTTCTGCCAAACAAGTTTTTCAGGTAGCATCTTCATTTTGTTTGCCCAATGAGCAGATTCTCCTTTTAGAAGTTGTACAACTTTCATAATAGTCTGGTCGTTTCTTAATCGAAGCAAACAATGAACATGGTTGTGGTGGCCATTTACAATTTCTATCATCAATTTTTTAGCCAACCCGTTATTATGTATATGTTCAAATAGTTCTTGCCGTTTCTCTTTTACAAGAACAGGAGCGCGATTTTTCGTGGTCCAAACTACATGAATCCATATTTTAACAAAAGACATACTTTAAAATTATAGTATAAATTCTCGTGATGCTTCTTTAAAGGCTAAAGTCAGAACAATACTTACTCCTGTGCGCCAACCTAAAGGATGGCGCAAAAGCACTAAGTAAAGTAAGTTTCATAACTTATAGCTAAGACAAACTCTACATCCCTAATTATCAATCGCCTGCCCAACTAACTGCCTAAACTGCCAGCCCGTCTGATCTTTCCAAGTGCCTTGCGTTTGCTTAAAGAGGATGCCTATCACTCCTTCTTCAGGATCTGCGAAGTATTGAGTATTGAAGTAACCACCCCAATCGAATGTGCCTACACTACCCTCTCCACCTACATCTTGACCTCTATCATTAACCACTGCAAATGCTAAACCATGGTGCTTTGGGCCTCCTTTCCATAAGTCTCCGATCTGATTGCCCATGATAGATTCTATCGTTGTAGGGCTCAAAAGTTGATGGCCATTGTAAGAACCATTATTAAGATACATTTGTAAAAACTTAGCATAGTCTATTGCCGTAGAAGACAACCCTGCTCCACCTGCACAGAATCCTGTAAAACCAGTCAGCGGATACGCAGGATCATGAGATGTCACAGGTTGGTGCATCCACTGATCTCCTTCTGGGTATTGCACTTTGACTAATCTACTTGCCTTACTCTGTGGCATATGAAAGTAGGTGTCATTCATCTCCAATGGATCAAATATTCTTTCTTTTACAAACGCATCAAATGATTTTCCAGAAACCACTTCTATAAAGTAACCCAAGACATCAAGCCCCATACTGTACTGCCACTTTTCACCTGGCTGAAAGTGTAAAGGCATTTTTGCTAATCGCTTTATATTTTCTGCAGTCGTTAATTCATGCTGTACAGCAAACTCTTGAATTCCCGCTTCTTTATATAAAAGACGCATGCCTTCATGCGGATCGATGACTCCATATCCGATGCCAGAAGTATGAGATAATAATTGTCTAATTGTAATTTGGGTTTTCGCAGGCACAGAAGTATATGTGTTGTCCTTATAAGTGAAGTCTTTTAAGACTTTCATCTCTTTGAATTCTGGAATCCATTTTGAGATCGGATCATCCAGCTTAAAATGACCTTCTTCCCAAAGCATCATCACAGCTGTAGAAGTGATGGCTTTTGTCTGAGAAGCTATTCTAAATATGTCATCCTTTTTCAAATCACGATTAGCTACATTATCAGCTTTCCCAAATGCTTTATGATAGACTACTTTTCCATCTTTCACAACCAGCGCTACTGTACCTGGTACGGCATTATCTGCTATCGCTTCTTC
>CALHUZ010000433.1 GCA_938039305.1 uncultured Saprospiraceae bacterium | reverse complement strand
TCTATCTGTATAGATGATGCAGTTTCACAAGATGTCATAGTTAGCTTGAGTGGTTCAAGCGGCTCCAACAGTGCATGGGTGGTGACAGATACAAGTCTGAATATTCTGAAAATAGATACAACCAATGTATTCAATTTTGATTCATCAGGAGCTGGTGTATGTTTGATCTGGCACTTGAGTTTTGAAGATGACTTAACGGGAGCAGTTGTAGATAGCAATGCTGCTAACTTAGGCGGTTGTTTTTCACTTTCTAATTCAATTAGGATTACAAGGCTAACAGGTGATGATTGTCCTGCTGATGCATGCGTTGTTTCAGGTGGTTCATTATCGACCGCTACTGGTGCAACTGACATTGTTCTTTGTGGAGGGGGTTCTGGATCAAGTCCAATCAGTATAGATTTGAAAGGTGAAGTTGGTTCTCGTAACGCTTGGGTTATAACTGATTCATTGGGTGTTATTATTGGATTTCCTTTGGCTCCGCCATTTGATCTGTCCGGTGCTCGCGAGGGAGTTTATAATATCTGGCACTTGTCTTACGATGGCAATATCACTGGCGCTTCTCTTGGAGCTAATGCCGGCGATATAGAAGGGTGCTTTAGTCTTTCTAACCCACTCATCGTTAGAAGAGTTGATGTGTCAGCGAGTACAATTGCATTTTCGGATAGTAGTGAGTCTCCAGTTACACTTTGTGTTGGAGATGGAAGTTCTAATCTAATTGATATAGTCAGTACTGAAGGAGATGGCCCATTACAATCTTGGGTGATCACAGATACAGCAGGAGTCATACTTGATATTCCAACTACTCTTCCTTTAGATTTTGCAAATGTAAGTGGTGGTACTTGTCTTATTTGGCAGGTAAGCCATGCCGATGATCTTTCAGGTGCAGTTGTTGGAGCTAATGCAAATGACCTATCAGGTTGTTTTGCACTTTCTAATCCTTTGACAGTCATAAGAAATGTTGTAGCCGGAGGAACACTTGCTACTGATATAGGCGGAAATGATATTACGATTTGCGTGGGTGATGATGAGGCTGATGTTTTATCCTTAAGCCTTACGAATAATGAAGGTGCTTCTGGTTCTTATGTAATCACCGACACAACAGGTATGATATTAGAACTTAGTGCTGATCTTGATCAAGATTTTGACAACACAGAAGTTGGTGTTTGCTTGATTTGGTATATAAGCTACAATGATACTTTAGCAGGATTGTCTCTTGGAGCTAACGCAAGTGACTTGTCTGGTTGTTTCTCACTTTCTAACCCTGTCACACTTACAAGAGTATCAGGCGATGATTGTCCTCCGCCTTGTCCAGCTTTAGGTGGAACTATAACAACTACAGATGGTGCATCAGAAATTACAATTTGTGTAGACGATGAGCTTTCAGATGCGTTTGAACTTACAGTAAGTGGCGCTGCTGGAGATACATTGGCATTTGTCATTACTGATGATCAAGGCAATATCTTAGGTATCAACTCATCATTTGTTGCTGACTTCGAGGGCACAGGAGCGGGACCGCTTCATGTTAGATATATAGCATATAATAGCGGCACATTAATTCCTGTAGTAGGTGGAAATATTAACATGCTTTCCGGCTGCTACGCATTGTCTAATGTCTTTGTAATCAATCGAGTTATTGATGCTGGATGTGGTTCTGTATGTCTCGCACAAGCTGGGACAATTTCTTCAGATCTTGGAGATGATATTTCATTTTGCACAGATGATGGAGAGGCTGATATAGTTTCATTTGACGTAAGTGGACAAAGTGATAGTATCGGTTCATTTATTATTACAGACGACTTAGGTCAGATCATAAGAATCACAGATGAAAGATCTATTGATTTTGATGGCACTGGCTCGGGTACAGCTTTTATATGGTACATAGCTTATGAAGAAGATGTTGTAGGATTAATGGAAGGACAAAATGTAAACGACCTTCAAGGGTGTTATGATTTTTCTAACCCTATAACTATTACACTTCAGGCTGGAGATCAATGTCCAGTGGCATGTACTACAGATGGAGGTACAATATCAGCTGCCGATGGTTCGACAGAATTAGAATTCTGTGCAGGAGAAGTAGTAGTGTCAGTTATACATGAGACTTCTAATGAAGATACTACATCAACCTACTGGTATGTCTTAACGGATGATGAAGGTGAGATTATAGATTGGATCAATAGTGATGAAGATTCTATTTTTAATCTGAATAGATCTCCAGCGGGTATATGCAGAATCTACGGGCTCAACGCAACTGATGCATCAGGCTTAGTCGAGGGTGGTGATATCACTGATTCAGAGATAGGCTGTGATAAGCTTTCTTCAAATTATATTACAGTAAATAAAATCCAAGGTGGAGCATGTGATGAAGGATGTCATGCACCAAGAGATATCAGGATCGTTAAGCAAGGATCGAACAGATGGCAAGTAAGCTGGGATAGAGTAAGCGAAGCCAGACAGTATATTTTACTTATCGGTTATGAAGGTCAGCCTGGTTCATTTACAGAAGTGCCATTAAGACGAAATAGAATAAACTTATCTGGCCCATCTAATAGGGTGATTGTTATTCAAATAAAGAGTGAGTGTAGTATTAATGAGTCCTCTGAATTTACGGGGCCGATTAGACTTGCGGATGAAAACACTGGTGCTTCAACAGTTTCCACTGGTAGAAGCTTTGATATGCATCGTGGTACGGTGCTTCCATCAGGTATCGTAATCTCTGAGCAAGCAGCAGCGTTCCCTAATCCTGCTGCCGATAGAGTTACTATTTGGCATGATTATACCGAGGCTACAGTTCAGGTTTATGATAGAACAGGAGTAAGAGTTCTAACGAAGAGATTCAGTGCTACTGAAGAATTTGGAGATATGTCCATAGCAGAGTTGCAAGATGGCTTGTACTTCTTGATGATCGAAAGTAATGGTGAGATTTTGATGCAAGAAAAGTTAGTGAAGTCCAGTAAGTAATTAGCTTATTAGCTGCTATCGCAGTATCAAAGTGCACATCTAAATCTTTAGATGTGCACTTTTTTTTGGTCTTGGAGAGAAAATGGGGGTATTATGTGATGGATAGACTTGTTTTTTGTTCATCATTTTAACACATTGCCTTAAACAAAACGCCGCATCAGGTCGTTTATAAAGAAAGTTACGTTATGAAGCACTTAAAGGTTGGAGATAGAGCACCGAATTTTACATCACTTAATGAGAATGAAGAACAGGTGAGTCTGTCCGACTATTTAGGAAAGAGGGTTATCCTTTTCTTCTACCCAAAAGATGATTCGCCTGGTTGTACGAAAGAAGCTTGCAACCTAAGAGATAATTACCGAGCGCTCCAGAAAAGAGGATTTGAGGTCATAGGAGTAAGTCCAGATAAGCCAGCAAAGCACAAGAAATTTATAGATAAATATGAATTTCAGTATTCTCTAATAGCTGATACTGAAAAGGAGATCATCAACTCATATGGTCTTTGGGGGCCTAAGAAGTTTATGGGAAGAGAGATAGTTGGAGTGCATAGAACGACCTTTATAATTAATGAGGAAGGTATTATCTCTCATATCATAGAGAAGGTAAAGACAAAAGATCATGCCGATCAAATAATAGCACTTGATGACCAATCAATAACCGCATAGTAGTTAGTTTTTTAATCAATATGATTGAGGGCTCTGATTTATCAGAGCCTTTTTTTTGTTTAATTTGATCTATTATAATTTTAAAATGTCACTTGTACGATGCCTTGTTGCTTTGCACAACTCACCTTCATTGATCAGCGACTGGCCATAACTTGGTATCATTTCACCGATAGTTGATTTCCATTCGTCAGATTTCATCTTATCGGGCCACATTCTTTTGAGTACATCCAGCATTATAGAGACCGAGGTAGATGCTCCTGGAGAAGCACCGAGAAGGGCTGAGAGTTTCCCATCGGCAGCGCTTACGATCTCAGTACCAAATTGTAAATGCCCATCGCCATCTACTCCTTGTTTGATGATCTGAACTCTTTGCCCTGCCACTTTTAATTCCCAATCTTCAAATTTTGCCTCAGGATAATAAGCTTGAAGTGCTTCAAATCTATCTTCGGGCGACTGCATGACTTGATTAACCAAGTACTTCGTTAATGGGATATTATGGATACCTGCTGTAAGCATCGGCCATACATTGTGCATTTCAATTGAAAGAAATAAATCGAGGTATGATCCATTCTTTAAAAACTTAGTAGAA
>CALHUZ010000432.1 GCA_938039305.1 uncultured Saprospiraceae bacterium | reverse complement strand
TATAGTTGGAAAGGAAGAACTGTTAGATAACTTAAGTTAAGGCTCTATCTGTTGCGCTCATCTATCAATCCGATGTCTTGAAGTATCTTCATTTGTGGCGCATAGGTCAGAGCTATATTTTCTCTTGTGAATACCTCTGTTGTGTCCCCATAAGCGATCAATCGTTGATTCAGCAAAATCACTTTATCAAAGTAATCATCCGCCGTTGCTAAGTCATGATGGACCACCATGATTGTCTTTCCTTCTTTAGCCAGGTCTTTCATGATCTCGACAATCTTATGTTCCGTAGTCATATCGACTCCCACGAATGGTTCATCCATTAAAAAAATCTCCGCTTCTTGACAGATAGCTCTGGCGATAAACACTCTTTGCTGTTGACCTCCTGACAAAGTACCGATCTGGCGGTTAGCCAAGTCTGCAATCCCTAATTGCTCAAGAGATTCATCCGTAATTCTTTTATCCTCTTTATTCATCCTCTGCAGCAACTTCTTATGAGGATATCTACCCATCGTTACTACGTCTCTGACAGTCGCTGGAAAATCCCAGTCTACATCATCTTTCTGAGGTATGTACGCTATCTTTTTTAAGGACTCATCTATGGCTGCACCATTAACAGTTATGTCACCTGAGTTCGGGTCAATCAATCCAAGAATAGATTTAAAAAGCGTTGACTTACCTGCTCCGTTGGGCCCTATTAAACCATATGTATATCCACTTTCTACTTTCAAAAACACATTAGACAACACGCGCTTTCTGTCATAGGAAACTGAAAGACCTTTGATATTTATCATTACTTCATTCATAGACAGCGTTGCTATTTGTTGAGTAAGTAGATAGCCAGCCCCATACCAAGTAACAAAGCAACACCTAGAAGAATTATAAAAGTGTAGTTAGTGCTTGGCCCTGCTTCGATTTGATCTTTGGATATCGGTTGTGTTAATGCACTCACTATAGTTTTGGTATTATATCTCAACATATTTATATAGGTACTTGCTGGTGAGTCTTTATCTCCCAGAGAGTCAGCATACAACTTACCCCCGATAGCTATTTCATTATCATGAGCGAGCTGTTTCATTAGCTTAGGATTAATTGTACTTTCTATAAAAATGGCTGGTACTTTTTGAGATCTTATAACTTGATTGAGTCTTGTTATATCTGTTGTCTGTGCTTGTGCTTCAGTAGATATACCCATCATCGCTTCAAGTCTGATACCATATCTTTTTCCATAATATTGAAAAGCATCATGTGATGTAATCAAGATACGTTGCTGTTCTGGTATAGAGCTGATGGCCACTTCTATTTCCTTATCTAAAGCTTCAAGCTCAGTTTTGTAAGCTTTGAGTCTCTGATTATAATTACTTGCATTTGAAGGATCAAGTTCGATCAAAGCATCGGCGATGTTTTGCGCGTAGACTAAAGCATTGGCGACGTTCATCCATGCATGGGGATCGGCAGAGTTTTTATATGTCTGACTGGTCAGTGGTATAATTCCTTCTGTAACTGTAACAACAGAAGCCTGTGTTCCAGAATTATCAATAAGCTCTGTGATCCAACCTTCAAAAGTTAGTCCATTGATTAAAACCAAATCAGCACCTGCAACCATTCTGGCATTAGACGGAGTAGGCTCGTGAAGATGAGGGTCGCCTCCTATCGGCACGATCATTTCAATGTTTTGATCTGGACCAGCGATGTTCTTGGCGATATCTGCAATCATAGAAGCTGAAGCCACAATGCTCAATTCATCATTGGCATCCTGTGCGTTAATGAATACACCTGCCAAGCAAAATAAAAATATAGAGATGGACTTAATCATATTAGCTTTTTCTAACCAGTAGGTTCTTACTTACCTCATGAGTCAATAAAATTTGGTGATCATTGTCGATATGAACTTGGAGGGATTTATCAAAAGATGACTTGTCCAATATTGCGATTGAGGTCCCAAGGGAGATGTGGCATTTGTTTAAGTGATCTAAAAATGATGTCTCATGATTTTTCACTCCTACTAATACTCCAACTTCTCCAATATTAAGTTGGGAGACAATGATCTGTTCCCTTAAAGTAAATTTGCCATCCGCGGATGGTATGGGGTCTCCATGAGGGTCATATTTGGGGAAACCCAAATAATCATCTAATCTGTTAATCAATTCTTCTGAGTGGATATGCTCCAACTCTTCTGCTATGTCATGAACCTTCTCCCATGAGAAGCCCAGTTTCTGCACCAAAAAAGTCTCCCATAGTCTGTGCTTTCGGATAACAGAAGTGGCTGACTTACTCCCTTCAGAGCTAAGTCGTGATCCTTTATATCTTTCATAAATGATGAGCCCTTTTGTTGAGAGCTTCTTCATCATATCTGTGACAGACGCAGGCGATGTGTTCATATATTGAGCTATCATGTTGGTGCTCACTGCCTCTTTAGTCTTCTCATTAGCTTTATAAATAGCCTTCAGATAGTTCTCTTCTGTATGTGTAAGGGTTGCTGTCATGGTTCAAATCTATAAATATTTAGACTTATCTAAAAATATATTTATCATAGTTTAAATATTGTTTTCATGTTTTGGAGAAAATTTTTACTCATCTCAATCTCGTCCGCCAATATGAATATCACTTAAACCAGTTAACTCAGAGATCATATCCCCTTTAGAAATGACAAAAAATCTTACATTTGCACGCTGTAAAATTTATATATAAAAAACATTAATACCAAATTCTAAATCTAATAGTGCAATGACTCAAAACATCATATACTTCGTTCCAGTCTTTGGGGTGATAGCTTTAATCTTCACTTTTTGGAAGTCCGCTTGGGTGTCTAAGCAAGAAGTAGGAACCGACAAAATGGCTCGTATCGCTGGAAACATCGCAGATGGCGCCATGTCATTCTTAAAAGCAGAATACAAAGTGTTAAGCATATTTGTAGCTGTAGTAGCTGTTTTACTTGGACTAACTGGAAATATTGAAGGATCTTCCCCTCTAGTTGCTTTATCATTTGTCTTAGGAGCTCTTTGTTCAGCAGGCGCTGGTTTCATAGGTATGAAAGTAGCAACGAAAGCGAATGTAAGAACTACGCATGCAGCGAGAACAGGATTAGGCAAAGCACTTGAAGTGGCTTTCGCTGGTGGTGCCGTCATGGGACTTGGTGTTGTTGGACTTGGTGTCTTAGGGCTTGGACTGTTATTCTTGCTTTTCGGAAACATGTTCGGTACAGGCGATCAAGATTCTGTTGTTAAGGTGATAACAGTGCTAACTGGTTTTTCATTTGGAGCATCATCTATAGCCTTATTCGCGAGAGTAGGTGGAGGAATATATACTAAGGCGGCAGACGTAGGAGCTGACTTAGTTGGAAAAGTAGAAGCAGGTATCCCTGAGGATCACCCGCTTAACCCAGCAACAATAGCTGACAACGTTGGAGACAACGTTGGAGATGTAGCAGGTATGGGTGCCGACCTCTTTGAATCATATGTTGGATCTATAATAGGTACAATGGTGATCGGTGCTACTTTTATGGGTGTTGTAGGATTTGAAGGTATTAATGCATTTGGTGGTATGAATGCCATCATTTTACCATTGCTTTTAGCTTGTCTTGGAATCGTTACTTCTATCATTGGAACGTTCTTCGTGAAAGTAAAAGAAGGAGGAAATCCTCAGACTGCTTTGAATACTGGAGAATACCTTGCCTTCGCTCTTATGATCGTAGGTACTTTCTTTATCGTTCAAGAATTGCTTCCAGCGACATGGACTGCAGCAGGAATAGAGTACACTTCTATGGGTGTCTTTTATGCTGTACTATTTGGATTAGGTGCTGGTCTTTTGATCGGTATTATAACAGAATTCTATACTGGTACTGGTACTAAGCCAGTCATGTCTATAGTTGAGCAGTCATTGACTGGTTCAGCAACTAATATTATAGCAGGTCTTGGAGTAGGTATGATGTCTACTGCACTTCCTATCATCGTCCTTGCCGCAGCCATCATAGGTGCAAGTCACTTTGCAGGTTTATATGGTATCGCGATTGCAGCGGTGGGTATGTTGTCTAATACTGGTATTCAGTTAGCAGTTGATGCATATGGCCCTATAGCAGATAATGCAGGAGGTATTGCTGAGATGGCTGACCTTCCTAAAGAAGTTAGACAAAGAACTGATAAGCTTGATGCTGTAGGAAATACGACAGCAGCGATTGGAAAAGGATTTGCGATTGGATCAGCAGCACTAACAGCTTTGGCTCTATTTGCTGCTTTCATAACAGCATATAATGTTGCTCACCCTGGAGATCTATTGACTGGTATCGATATTACAGATGCAAGAACTATGGCTGCGTTATTTGTAGGTGGTATGTTACCATTCTTATTTTCAGCGCTTTCTATGAATGCAGTAGGTCGTGCTGCTATGGATATGATCACAGAAGTAAGAAGACAATTTAAAGAGATCCCTGAGCTCAAAGCTGCACTTGCTGTAATGAAGCGCAATGGCGATACAGATATGAAGGATTGGAATGATGCAGACAAAGCAACTTTTGACGCTGCAGATGGAAAAGCAGAATATAGTAAGTGTGTAGATATATCAACTAAGGCATCTATCAGAGAGATGATTCTTCCTGGACTCATCGCGGTGATCACACCAGTGATATTTGGATTCATCGGTGGAGCAGAGATGTTAGGAGGATTACTCGCTGGAGTTACAGTATGTGGTGTTCTTATGGCCATCTTCCAGTCTAACGCTGGTGGAGCATGGGACAACGCTAAGAAGATGTTTGAGGAAGGAGTTGAGATTAAGGGTAAGATGTACTATAAGGGATCAGATCCTCACAAGGCAACTGTCGTAGGAGATACGGTAGGAGATCCATTTAAGGACACTTCTGGACCATCTCTTAACATCCTTCTTAAGCTAATGAGTGTAGTTGCGTTAGTAATTGCACCATTTATCTAAGAGACAATACAACGGGTGTATTTAGCACCTGTGAGACACTCTAAGGAGTTTTAAGTTATACTAAAGTTAATACAAAGTGCCTATCGGTTATCCGATGGGCACTTTGGCATTAAAGATGTATATTAGATAAGTAGATATACGTTAGAGAATTAACTAAATACCCAGATATGCTTAAGATCTTCTCCATTGCCTTTATAGGCGGAATTAGTTTCATCCTAGGATCAGTATTCAATGATCCAACGGATCCAGACAAAGAGAAGGTCATTCAGAATGCCGTGATGGGCATATTAGAGCAATACCACTACAGTCCTGAAGATATCAATGATGAGTTTTCAACTGAAGCTTATGACTACTTCTTAAAGTATGTCGACAGCAGAAAGAGATATTTTACGCAGGGAGACTTAGCTCAGCTTGAGCAGTACAAGACACTAATCGATGATCAGGTCAATGCAGGGTCATTTGAATTTTTCGATGTCGCTACCGATCTTCTTCATAAGCGCGTTGATGCCGTCGAATCTATATACAAAGACATATTAAGTCAGAAAATGGACTTCAGTGTTGAAGAAACATTTGAATTTGATCCGGATAAGAAAGATTGGGTAGTAGATGATTCTGCCATCCTTGATAGATGGAGAAAGCAACTGAAGTACGATGTACTCGTGCAGTTGACATCTCGCATTAGCAAGCAAGAGAAGGCAGCTGAAAGACTTGAAAAAGACGAGTATGAGGACGATGAAAGTAGAGATGCAGACAAAGCGTTAATTGAAAAGAGCAAAGCTGACTTAGAAGTCGAAGCTCGTGATAAAATCATGTCGGACTATGACAAGTGGTACAAGCGATTTAAGAAGGTTAGAAGATCAGATCGATTCGAATCATACCTGAATACATTCGCGCACATGTTTGATCCACATTCAGACTACTTCAACCCAAAGGAAAAGCAGGACTTTGACATCAACATGGGTGGAAAGTTAGAAGGAATAGGTGCAAGACTCCGAACAGACGGGGATATAACTAAAGTCGTCTCAATAGTGCCCGGAGGCCCTGTATGGACAAATAAGCAAATAGAAGTCAATGATCATATCCTTAAAGTAAGACAAAAAGGAGAAGAGGCGATTGACATATTTGGTATGAGAATCGATGATGTGGTGAGTAAGATCAGAGGTAAGAAAGGAACATATGTGATACTGACAATAGAAAAGAAAGATGGTTCTGTCATAGATGTAGAACTTGAAAGAGACGTCATCAACATCCAAGAGAGTTTTGCTAAATCCGCCATCATAGACTTAGAAGGAGTGATAGACAATGTCGGTTATATCGATCTTCCTAAGTTTTATAGTTCATTTGATGGACCAGAAGGAAA
>CALHUZ010000431.1 GCA_938039305.1 uncultured Saprospiraceae bacterium | reverse complement strand
AGAGCGTGATGGATTATTCTGTGAGCGCATTTTCGGTCCTGTAAAGGATTATGAGTGCTACTGCGGAAAGTACAAGCGTATCAGATATAAAGGTATCGTATGTGATAGATGTGGAGTTGAAGTAACTGAGAAGAAAGTGCGTAGAGAGCGTATGGGTCACATAAGACTCGTAGTGCCAGTTGTACACATTTGGTTTTTCAAATCTCTTCCAAATAAGATTGGATATCTCTTAGGTCTTTCATCAAAGAATCTGGAGACAATCATCTATTACGAAAGATATGTTGTCATTCAGCCAGGTATCAAGGAAGGTGAGATAGAGCATAAAGCACTTATCACTGAAGAAGAGTACTTCGAAGTACTTGATTCATTGCCTAAGGATAATCACTTATTAGAAGATACAGATCCTAATAAGTTCATCGCTAAGATGGGAGCTGAAGGTGTTAAAGAGCTTTTAGCAAGATTAGATTTAGATCAACTTTCATATGACCTAAGACATCAAGCAGCTACTGAGACATCTCAGCAGAGAAAGTCTGAAGCACTAAAGAGACTTAGAGTTGTAGAGGCATTTAGAGACGGTAACAAGCACATGGAAAATAAGCCTGAATGGGCTATCATTGACTATCTGCCAGTGATACCACCAGAGCTTAGACCATTGGTGCCACTTGATGGTGGACGATTTGCGAGTTCTGATCTTAATGATCTTTACCGTAGAGTAATAATTAGAAATAATCGTCTGAAGAGACTTTTAGAAATAAAGGCTCCAGAAGTGATTCTCAGAAATGAGAAAAGAATGCTTCAAGAGGCAGTCGATTCATTGTTCGATAATAGTAGAAAATCAAATGCCGTAAAAGCTGAAGGAGGAAGATCTCTTAAATCGCTTAGTGATATCCTTAAGGGTAAGCAAGGTAGATTCAGACAGAACCTTCTTGGTAAGCGTGTAGATTATTCTGGTAGATCAGTTATCGTAGTCGGACCTACTCTTAAGCTTCACGAATGTGGATTGCCGAAGGGGATGGCTTCAGAGCTATTCAAACCTTTTATAATTAGAAAGTTAATTGAAAGAGGAATAGTTAAAACTGTAAAGTCTGCTAAGAAACTCGTAGATAGAAAAGATCCGGTGATCTGGGAAATACTTGAAGGGATCCTAAAAGGACATCCAATCATGTTGAACAGGGCTCCGACTCTTCACAGATTGTCTATCCAAGCTTTCCAACCAAGACTCGTAGAAGGAAAGGCGATTAGATTACACCCACTTGTATGTGGGGCGTTTAACGCCGATTTTGATGGTGATCAGATGGCCGTGCACGTACCTTTAAGTCAGGGATCAATCCTGGAAGCACAATTGCTCATGTTGTCATCGCACAACATGCTTAATCCACAGAACGGATCTCCGATTACACTTCCATCACAGGATATGGTCTTGGGTCTTTACTATATAACAAAGGCCAAAGAGATACCAAAAGGTAAGAAGATGTCTATCTTCTACTCAGAGGAAGAAGTACTCATCGCATACAATGAAGGTATGGTTGAGTTACACGAAGCCATCATGGTTAAAGTAGATGTTGAAAATGAACTAGGACAATTAGTTAAAGAGAGAATAGAAACAACTGTAGGTCGTGTTATTTTTAATGAGGCAGTGCCTGCAGAGGTACCGTTCATCAACCAGCTGCTTACTAAGAAAAACCTAAGGAAGGTAATTGGTGGTGTTATCGATAGAACGAACTTCGCTGTAGCTGCAGAGTTTTTAGATAACATGAAGGATATGGGTTTCTACTGGTCCTTTAAAGGTGGGTTGTCATTTAACCTTGGTGATTTGATTACTCCAACCTTGAAAGAATCAACACTAATAGAAGCACAGGAGGAAGTTGATGAAGTATGGGAAAACTATAACATGGGTCTTATCACCTCTAACGAGAGATATAACCAGGTTATCGATAAGTGGACTTATGCGGATAACAAGATTACTGAGAATCTAATGGTTGAGCTTGCAGAGCACAAAGGTGGATTCAACTCTGTATTCATGATGCTTGATAGTGGAGCAAGGGGTAGTAAGCAGCAGATTAAGCAGTTGTGTGGATTGAGAGGACTTATGGCTAAGCCGCGTAAGTCAGGAGATACTGGTGGAGCGATTATTGAGAATCCGATCCTTGCGAACTTCGTAGATGGACTTTCAGTACTCGAGTACTTTATCTCAACTCACGGTGCTCGTAAAGGTCTTGCCGATACAGCACTTAAGACTGCCGATGCGGGTTATCTAACAAGAAGACTTGTAGACGTTTCTCAAGATGTCATTATTATAGAAGAAGACTGTCATACACTTAGAGGTATAGAGACTACAGCTTTGATGGATGGTGACAAGAAGTTAGAAGATCTTGCACCAAGAATCGTAGGGCGATACGCACTTAATGATATAATGCACCCGGAGACGGAAGAGATTATAATTCCTTCTGGAGATTATATAAGTCCAGCACTTGCAGCAGTAGTTGAAGAAGTAGGTATAGAATCAGTTGTGATTCGATCAGTATTGACATGTGAGACAAAGAAGGGAGTTTGTACAAAGTGTTATGGTAAGAACTTAGCGACGGGTAGAATTTCCGAAAGGGGGGATGCCGTGGGTGTTATAGCTGCACAGAGTATTGGTGAGCCTGGAACACAGTTGACACTTCGTACATTCCACGTCGGTGGTATTGCATCTGTAAGTAAGACTGAGTCTCAGCATATCGCTAAGGCAGATGGGAACTTAGAGTTTGATAACGTAGATACTGTAGCATACGATGAGGAGGGTAAGAAGTCAGAGGTGGTTTTATCCAGATCTGGGGAGCTTCGAATTGTAGAGCCTGAGACTAATAAGATTCTTGCGAACCTTCATATACCTTATGGTTCAACATTGTTCATAAAGGGTAAGAAGAAGATCAAAAAAGGTGATGTGATTTGTGAATGGGATCCGTTCAACGCCGTCATTGTTTCTGAATTTAGTGGTATTATTCAGTACGAGTCGATAGAAGAAGGTGTATCATTCAGATCAGAGCGAGATGATCAAACGGGTAATGTTGAGAAGATCATAATAGAGTCAAGAAAGAAGAAAAAGATACCTACGATCAACATCGTTGATTCTAAGGGTGAGGTTTTAAGAACTTACAACCTTCCTGTAGGTTCTCACATACAAGTTGAGAACGGAGATAGTATTAATAGTGGAGCGAAAGTGGCTAAGATACCTCGTAAGCAGGGTAGTATCCAGGATATTACAGGTGGTCTACCGCGTGTTACTGAATTATTTGAAGCACGTAACCCTTCTAATCCAGCAGTTACTGCGGAGATAGATGGTATCGTGAAGTTTGGTAAGATGAAGCGTGGTAACAGAGAGGTATTTGTCTCTGATGAAAAAGGTGGCCAGCAGCGTAAGTATTTAGTTGGACTGTCTAAGCACCTTGTAGTTCAAGAAGGTGACTTCGTAAGAGCGGGATCTCACATATCTGATGGAGCGACAGCACCAGAAGATATCTTGAATATCTCAGGTCCATTTGCAGTTTCAAAGTATATCGTTAACGGTATTCAAGAAGTATATCGTTCTCAGGGTATTGGCATAAACGATAAGCACATAGAGGTGATCGTTCGACAGATGATGCGTCGTGTGAAGATTGTAGATCCAGGTGATACTACATTCTTAGAAGGAGAAGCAGCTGAGAAGTATGACTTCTTAGAGCAGAACGACTGGGTTTATGATAAAAAAGTGATTACAGAAGCGGGTGATTCTAACAAGATGAAGCCAGGTAAGATTACTACAATACGTCAGATCCGCGAAGAGAACTCATATCTGAAGAGAAATGATCTTAAACCATTAGAGTTTAGAGACGCCATTCCAGCAACAAGTAGACCGATGCTTCAGGGTATTACGAAGTCATCATTAGGTACTGCGAGTTGGATATCTGCAGCTTCGTTCCAAGAGACAACTAAAGTATTGAGTACAGCTGCTATAGCGGCGAAGCGAGATTACTTGGAAGGCTTAAAAGAGAATGTTATCGTTGGAAAGAAAATACCAGCAGGTACAGGTCTCAAGATGTATGAGAATTTAAAAGTTACCGAGAAAGTTGAACCAGTAACAGAAGACTTACTGGATTAATTATTAGCATAGAAATAATGATTAAAAGGGCTCCGTAAGGAGCCCTTTTTTTATGCCCTGATCTTTGACTAATATATGTTAAATCGATATGTCAAAATCAATACTCCTCACTGGAAGGTTTCATACATATTACATATATTTGCAATATATTAACACATCCCCCCAACAGTAATACTTGTTAATATTCAATAAGTCTGAACCGCTTCAATAGAAGATTGACAAGGCGAGCAGTCGCTCGGCTATTACAACCTGATTTAGAAATTTAGAGAATAAGTAAACCAAGCCTTAGGGCTCGACCTATATTACTTTATCCGAGAGGATAATAGAACCTTTTTTATGAGAACCGTTATTCGACCACTTGTCCCAACAATGGAATATGGTTTGCGCTTGATTATCAAGCGCATTCCATATTCTTTTTTCCTAATAGCATTCTTCTTAACGAGTATATCAAGTACTGGTCAAGGAGTGTCGTGCTATTCAAGTATTAACGTCTCGATTAATAGCGGATATCCAACTGTGTTATCTATTGGTTCCTTAACACCGAGGCAAAACACAACAGGTATATCTGTGATTCTTGAAGATCGTATGTCATTAGAATTCACATGCGAAGATGTAGGAAAAACTATTATGGCTACACTAGTTGACGGAGACAACCAAAGGTGTATGGTTTCAATCAATGTTGAGGATAAGTCACCATTAATGATTTCCTGTCGTGATACAACTATAACTTGCGTAGCTGATCTTAATGATCCTAACTTAGCAACCCTGATAGACGTAACAAGCAGTTGTGATGATTTGTCTGAAGCTACGGTTACATGGGCTGATGCAATACCCGTTGATTTTCCAACTACTTCGGATACCTTGCATTTAATCGAGCGCACTTGGTCTGTTACCGACGCTGACGCAAATGTTTTAAACTGTACAAGTAAGATATATACAGAGAGATTTGAACTTTCTTTAGTTCAATTTCCAAACGATACAACTATATACTGTGGTCAAGATCATACAGATCTACAGGTAACTGGATCCCCTAGCTATTCTAATGAGATACTTGTCCCCAGATGTGATGTAGCCATTGGTTCTACACCGGTGACAGAAGTGCTGAAAGGGGCTTGTTTGTCAAAAGTGAAGTATAGAAGAATTTGGTCTGTAACGGACTGGAATACAAATGAAATAATACGTGATACGCAACTCATTATAGTCATTGATACAATACCTGCAATAATAGATGCACCAGACGTTTTAGAAGTTGTTGCCGCTGGAGGGTGTATGTTTGGTATAGTACTAACCGCACCTATGCTAACATTGAGCTGTACCGAAGTAAAGCTGGAAGATATTGTAGTGATAATAGATGGCAATGAAAATAACATAGGAGATACGGCTCTTGTTAGTCCTGGAACGTATAATGTTAAGTATCAGGGAAGAGCTTTATGCCAAGATGCCGTTTCTGCAGATTCTGTTCAAGTGAATGTCATTGATACTGGCGTTCCAGTTATAGATTGTAATGACTTAAGTGATCTGTCCTTTACATTACAAGATGGAGAGAGTATATGGGTAAAGATGGATTCTATTTTTAAGGATTTAAATGTGTCCGCCTGCATGGGTACGAAGATACTGGGAAGGAAGGTTGTTGATGCTTGTGATAACGATACTCAGGATTTTGCTCCATCATTAGAGTTTTGCCCTGCGGAATTACGTTCTGGCCTTTCTCCGAGTACAATACAAATTGAGATTATGGCTCAAGCAAGTAATGATAGCTTGAGTAACATATGTACGATAAATGTAGAGGTCAAGGAAACTGTAGCGCCTGTGATAGTAGCTAATGATGATCCTATCATTTTAAGTATTGGACCGGCAGGATTAACTATCGATACTTCTGATATACTTAAGACATGGTCTGATAATGCAGATTGTTTTTCTTCAATCACCATGACTGGTTCAGGGCTGGGATTTGCATCAATGATGACAGGCACTGGATCTGGATTAGCGTGGACAGGTTCTGGGTTACCTTTCTTAGGTACTAATATGAACCAAACTCTTAGTTGTGAAGATACGGGAAGGTATGAGGTCATTATAATAGCTACAGACTGTGATGATAATCAGTCAGAACCTATCACAACAACGATTACAGTAGATGATGGTGGAAACTGTGGATCCCCTTTTGGTCCTAATATAGTAAGCGGTGCAATAATGGCCAATGGCCATAGTCCTCTTCCTGATGTAGCAGTTTCATTAGATTATGGCACTAGTAGTTTCTCAAACATGACAGGATTTGATGGTGAGTTTTCCTTTGGAGAAGTTCCTAATGAATCAGAAGGGATGCTAACTATCAGTCACGACGATTCATGGAAAAAAGGATTATCAGTCATTGATTTGAAACTCATACAAGATTATATTCTCGGTAATCGTGACTTTGAGGATTGGCAGAAAGCTGCAAGTGACGTAGATGGATCAGGTACTGTGACAGCTTTGGATCTTCTATTTATCAAGAGGTTAATATTAGATCATGATGTGAATTTAGGAGATGCGATGCCTTGGATCTTCACTACAGAAAGCGGTATAGCGTCATATCAAGATTACTTTAGCAAAAGTACAGGACCTAAAGAGACGCTAAATATATCAGCAGCAAAGAGAGGAGATGTAACTGGAGATGCCATTGAAGCAGCCACAAATAGGTCTGTCAGAAAAATACCTATATCTATATCGTCGGTATCAAAGAATAGTTCAATCTATAGGATAGACCTTAATGAGTTTAATGCTGAAGAGGCATTTCAAATGTCCCTCGAAATAAATAGAGGATCTATTGATCAATTCACTGCCACATCTGGAAAGGTATATGTAGAAGGAAATCGTGTTGACATTATCCACTATACAAATGGTAATCAAGACAAGAAATCAATCAGTATAAGAGTTAATCATGCTGTTGGTATTGTACCTGAGATTTCGCTCAATGAGAAAATTGAAGCCTTATTTTATGATA
>CALHUZ010000430.1 GCA_938039305.1 uncultured Saprospiraceae bacterium | reverse complement strand
CTAATCTGTTTGCGATTTCTGATGTTGTCATTGTGATGATATTTATAATGTTTGCTAATTATTAAGACTGATAGTAGCTATCAATCTAAGTACATCACAAATGTATATGGGGCTAGTGACAACAGTATGTCAGTATGTTTTTGAGATAGCTTTTTCTTTTGATTTTACCGCAGAAGGATGATAGTGGTCGTAGAGCTCTTTGCTTAATTCTTGAATCCTATCTTGGAGGGCTGGAGGTTGAAGAACGGTTGCCTTATCGGTAAATGCGAGCAGCCAACGCGCCATAAGTTCTATAGATGCCGCCCAGAACTTCATGGTAACACCATCCTCTTGTTGCTCTTCATCGATTAGACCGAAGTAGTACTTTCGCCTATCAGCGTGCTCCACTATGGATGAGTTAAAGAATACTTCAACTACAAGATCTCCCTTTTGCTCTTTCTTTTCTTTTGCTTGGTCTTCCAGATACTGTTGAAGATTGAAGTTAGGTCTCGAGAATGTCTGATCCAATGAAAGTATCTTCTGAATGCGATTCATCTTGAAGGTGCGATAATCGCTTTGTAGTTGGCAGTACGCTACCAGATACCATTTATTGGCCCGATGATAACAACCAAGAGGTTCTAAAACACGTTCTGAAGCAACACCATTCGCTTTCACATAGGAGATCTGAAGCAGCATACGGGCTGCTATACTTTTAAATAGTTCTGTTAAGTAAGGTTTGTGCTCTTCGGACTTGTACGGAGTTATTGAAATTGAGTCATCTAAAAGATCAAGTGCCTCTTTTTCTGAACTCTTGAGCACTGCCTTTATCTTAGTCATCGCATCTGAATAATGCTTTTGTGTTTCATGATCGGTGATACTAGCCATGAACTTCTCCGCTGTCAATAAAGACAATGCTTCTCCTTCGTTAAACATCACAGGAGGTAAGCGATACCCATCCATGATAGAATAACCAATGCCTGGATCTCCTATGATCGGGATCCCTGCATTCTTTAAAGTGTTGATGTCCCTATATACTGTCCGCAGACTAATCTCAAATCGATCCGCAATCGTCATCGCTGTGATGATCTTTTTAGTTTGCAAAACAATGAGAATAGAAATGATTCTGTCGAATTTATTCATGTGGTCGGGACGGTTGTTTGATTGAGATTTGTGAAGATAAATCTGGTTAGATTCTACTGTGAAAATACATTTTATTATCAGGTTAGGATTAATTGCTCTACTTTCTCTTAAAGCAAGATTCGGGTTGTCTGTCCCCACTTATAGTCTGAACTATGTAGTATTAAAAATATGAAGACATGATCAATAGATTAAGACACAGCTTTCAGATTCTCGGACTAAAGAGCACTCAACTTGATAGCATCACAAATCTTTCGGAGCAAGAACTTAAGTCAAGAGGCATCAAAAAGTTTACAGTAGATGCGAACCCAGGATATCCGTGTCGCTTGACTTTAGAGGATGCTAAAGTAGGAGAAGAAGTTTTGCTATTTAGTTATGAGCATCACAATGTTGATTCCCCATATAGAGCTTCAGGGCCAGTATTTATGAGAACCAATGGTCAAGAAGCCAACTTGGAAATTAACACAATTCCCAAAATGCTGGATCATCGATTGCTGTCATTACGAGTATATGATCAATACTCCATGATGATTGATGCAGAGACTACAAAAGGAGATGTTCTTCAAGATTCTATTCAATCTATCTTTGACAATCAAAACGCAAGATATATCCAAGTGCACAACGCTGGGCCTGGTTGTTATAATTGTCAAGTTAATAGAGTATAACTTAAATGAATAACATGTCAGATCAAGATCATCTTAACTACAATAGAATAGCGCAAGCTATATCGTATATCAATGAGCACTTTCGCGAGCAACCATCGTTAGAAGAAGTAGCGAGTCATGTTCATCTTAGTCCATATCACTTCCAGCGATTATTCAAAGAATGGGCAGGAGTCACTCCGAAAAAATTCTTGCAGTATGTAAGCATTGAAAATGCGAAAAAGATTCTTGATGAAAGTAGTGCTACTGTATTTGAGGCTACGATGGAAACTGGTTTGTCAGGCACGGGAAGACTTCATGATCTATTTGTCAATATTGAAGGAATGACGCCAGGAGAGTATAAGAATGGCGGAAAGCAATTAACGATTAACTATAGCTATGCAGAGACTCCTTTTGGAATGGTCCTCATCGCCAGTACGTTTAAAGGACTTTGTCATATAGCATTTGCAGATGATGATGAGAAGGCGCTTTATGAATTGAAAAGTAGATTTCCCAATGCTCACTATCATCAGCGAGTAGCTCAGTCTCAGCTAAATGCGTTAATGATATTCACTAATGATTGGAGTCAAGTATCAAAGATTAAACTGCATCTGAAAGGAACAGACTTCCAGCTTAAGGTATGGGAAGCGCTCTTGAAGATCCCTCAAGGGAAATTAGCGACGTATGGTTCTGTCGCCAAGACGATTGACAAGCCTAAGGCAGCAAGAGCAGTTGGCACCGCTATAGGAAGTAACCCAATAGCTTTCTTAATTCCTTGCCATCGAGTGATTCAGTCTTCAGGAAAGATAGGAGGGTATATGTGGGGCAGTACTCGGAAGACAGCGATCATAGGCTGGGAAGCAGCTGCAATCGATAGCCAATAATTTTATTCTCACTATCAATATTTAGTTCAAGCGGCACATAGTACTATGTTGTAGTATAACATATCATATATACAACGAAAGAAGCAACTTCGATGGCATCAGCATATCAGATGATTAGGAGTTGAAATATTCATTAGACAGCCAGACATTCTTTAGAAGTGTTATGGGCGACTTGGAGAAGGATAAGCCTATATAATTGAAGTTATGAAGGTATGCTGTGTTCAGTAATTCGAGGTGCCTCATATTCATTAATTCACATATTCGCGTCCAATTTTAACAAAAGGCTCCTTATCAGTTAATTTAACATAGAGCAATTGAGAATATTTATATTCTTAAGTACTTTGCTCCTGATTATGAGATTTAAGTGTTTTTTATTGTTGAGTTTCTTGGTTTTGTTGGGCTCATATGAAGCTGAGGCGTTTCGAAATTATATTCCGAAACTAGCAAATCCTCTTGACGAATCCATAAGATGGACAAAGCTCAAAGAGCTTGACGGGCATGCCATCAGATATATGGCTGAAGGGAGTAATAAGACGATGTGGATAAGTAGTAATTATGGCATATTGTCATATGATGGCTATAGCTGGACAAATCATAAAGGCTACGATTTGGTAACAGATAAGGTTGCTGATCACTTGCATATAAATGGAGAAACTGTCTATGCGACAAATGTTGACGGGATATTTCAATATGAGGATAATGAGTGGTCAACACTTTTTGATATACCTAAATCCCTAAATATTGAAATGTCTCAGATAATTAAGATATCTGACGAAAGAGCTTTGGCAGCTTGTACGAACTGGGGCTTATTTATATTCAAGGATTATGATTTAAGAATAGTTACATCCGCATCTAAGGCGACCGCTTTGAAGAAGTCTTTTCCCAACGCGAATATCATAGAATTCCCAGAGGCTGAGGGGCAGTCTAATGAAAACGACTTTTTGTCTTTAACAGACGTGTTAGAAACTGAAGATAGCTTTTGGTTGGCTTTAACAAAGAATGAAGGAGTTGGAGAAATTATCAAGATCGATAGATCTTCTATATGTAACAATAGCATCAATGCAATTGAAAAGTGGGAAAGCAACGAAAGGGTAGGTTTTGGAGACTTCCAAAAATTTCTTTTAACACAGGATGGAAATATTTGGGTGATAAACTTTAGCTCTAATAAGGGCATAGCTGTTTTTGATGGCACAAGTTGGGAGACTATTAGTTTGGCTAAGAAGTTGGGTGGTGATGAAGTCATGTTTGATATACTTCAATCTGAGGATGGAACGATATGGATTAGTGGATTGGCCGCAGTGAATGAATATAAAAATGAGAAATGGTACAGATATAGCGCTCCGCAGTATCCTATTCCCGCTAATCGCATCAGGATGAAAAAGAGCTCAAGCAATGAACTATGGATCGCTGGGTATAAATCTAATATGGTTATGTTGGATTTGAACTTAGAGGACCATATAACTTATGAAGGGCTCAGCTATCAATTTCAAGATGCAAAAGGTGCTCAATGGTTTTTGTCTGAAGAAGGAGAAGTAGTTGTCAATAGTGATGGAAAGTGGATAGCATATGATCAGAGTGATGACCTTTTAGATGCTCCGATATCCATGTTGTATACTTCCAAAGAACAAATATGGGTAACTGGTTCAGATAAAGGAATAGCAACAATTGCTTTATTTGAAAATGGAAAATGGTCTAAACATTCATTTCCAGAACTATCATGGTCTATAGATTATAGAGCGGTATTCGAATCCAGCAATGGCACTTTATGGTTTGGTGGTGCAGTAGATGCAAAGAAAAAAGATGGCTTTTTTAGTGGTGTTGTAGAGCTAAGAAACCCGACTGGTCAAAATTTTGAAATTATACATCACAAGTCGCATCGAAATGGATTGAATAAAACCGGCGTATATGGTATAGCAGAATCACCTGATGGCAAAATTTGGATTGGAGGATCGAGACTATTGTTCTATGATGGCTTAAGTTGGCAAGAATCTTCAATAGGTGAACTCAATCAATTTGTCAATGTAGTTGAGAGTACTGAAGATTTATTATTAGTTGGCTCTAGGTTCTATGGTGTGTTTTTGTTTGATGGTACATCTTGGACCAATTATACAATGAAAGATGGTTTATCTAGTAACACGATAATTAGTATTGAGGCTATTTCTGATGATAATATTATAGTTGCTACTGAAAATGGAATCTGCCGTTTTGATGGAGTCAACTGGGCGAAGGATTTGTTTCCGGAAGAGTATAATTTAGACTTTGAGGGAGGTTCAATTATTGAAGGCGAGGAAAATTCTATTTGGATTAACCATGTTTCAAGAAGTTGGAACCTTAGGGCAATTTATAACAAGTCGGGTGTAAAGCCTGATTGGAAATATCATACTACTTACTATAATGGAGAGATATCTTTTCCACAGACTAAAATTGGTTTTTATCAACAGAAGGTATCTACAGCTGGAAAGGCACTTATTACTTGGGACGGTAGTGATTATTTCTCTGATACACCTGCCGATGAATTGACATATTCGTATCAAATTGATAATGAACCATGGTCTCCATTCACTTCGTCAAATCAGGTTAGTTTTGAAAATTTGGCCAAAGGAAGACATAGTTTTAAAGTAAAGGCACGAGACAGAGACTTTAATATCGATCCATCACCAGCAAGTGTCGAGTTTAGTGTTTTAGCGCCTGTATGGCAAAGACTTTGGTTTATAATACTAATGATCCTTGTCGGAGCTCTGTACGGTTGTTTTAGTTACAAACTTACTTCAAAGCGAAAAAGATTAAAGACTCTAAATTCAAATCTTGTGAAGGCCAATGAAAAGCTTGAAATTAGAGGCCTAAGGAATCAGGTTCAAAATAATGAAATCAAGCAGCAGCGAGATCAATTGGAATTACTTGTTGCAGAAATTGATAATCTCTCCAAAGCCAAGGTTAACTTTTTTACTAATATATCACATGAGCTTAGAACTCCTCTTTCCCTCATTATAGGTCCTGCAGAGCAGTTGGTTAAAGATGGAGCATATTTAAACCAAAAAAATAAGAATCGACTTTATTCTATCATAAATAGAAACGCATTAAGGTTAGTGAAGTTGATTGATCAGTTGTTGGAAATAAGAAGGATAGAAGAGTGTACAATTGAAATTAAAAACGAAAAAATAAACTTGAGTCGTCATGTAAAAGGCATTGTCGACCTTTTTGAAGATCTGGCGCTTAGAAGGAATATTAAATTAGAATTCCAGGATGAATTAAATAGTGAATATATTTATATGGATCCTGATAAGCTGGAAAAAATAACGGTGAATTTACTGTCGAATTCATTCAAGCATACTTCAGAAGGGGATCGTATATCAGTATCTATTGTAGAGGATAAGATGTTAAATGTCAAGCCTTTGGATACAGATGGCGGACATGTTAAAATAGTTGTAAGTGATACAGGTGTAGGGATAAGTGAAGATAATATGGAGCATATCTTTAAGAATTTTTATACGTCTGATCAGAAAAATAATTACACGAATAGCTCTGGTATCGGTCTTCAATACGTCAAAGAGTTGATTGGAATGATGAATGGGAAAATTGATGTGGCGAGCGATCCTGACTTGACTCAGTTTGTCATTACATTACCATACTATCTTCAAGAAACGAATCCTCGATCATTAGAGCCTAGTCTTGATTTTGCCAAGCAGGAAAGTGAAATTTTAATGGGGATGTATCATGACTCTTTAGACAAAAGCGATTACGTCAATAATGATTCGTATAGTGTTTTGATTGTTGATGACGACGAGGATATATTGTATTTTTTAGAAAGTGCACTCAAAGGCCAGTACCAAGTATATAAAGCATCAAATGGACTTGAAGGGCTAAAAATGGTAAAAGACTATGATATCGATTTGGTTATCAGCGATGTCATGATGCCTAAAATGAATGGGTTTGACTTTGTAAGTAGTATAAGAAGTAATTTTAAGACAAGTCATATTCCAATTATCATACTGTCCGCTAAGGCATTAGAAGAAAGTGTTTTAGAAGGTTATAACCTTGGGACGGATAGCTATTTGTCTAAGCCATTTAGAGTGGAGCTATTACTCGCCAGGATTAGAAACCTGCTTAAGCAAAGAAGAGACTTACGTGAAATATATTTAAAGGATTATATCCTGAGTCCAAAAAAAGAGGTGGCTCTTTCTGAGGAGCAAGATCTGCTCTATAAGCTTTCAAAGGCTATGGATGAAAACTATGCTGATTCCAGTTTTAATGTTGATTCGATGTGCAAATTGGCTGATTTGAGCCATATGCATTTTATTAGGAAGATAAAACAACTCACAGGGAAGAAACCTATTGATCTCTTGAAGTCCTATAGGATGAACAAGGCTAAAGAGCTACTTATGTTAGGTAAGTACTCTATAGGAGAGGTTGCACATAAGGTAGGCTTCGATATCCCGAATTCTTTTAGTCGGGCTTTTAAAAAGGAATTCGATATATCACCATCGAAGTTCGTATCTACTCTGTATGTAGAAGCTTGATACGTCATTTGTTTTAGATGATTCGCTTGTATTAATCACTTTATATAGCTACGCGCAACTCCTTTTCTCAGAATTCTGATTAACCAAAGACTCATTTGATGTTTTTTAACAATCATATACGCTATAGCTTGATATGATGAGTTGTTAATGAAAAGGAGGCTAACCGCTAAGTTAACCTCCTAAAATCCCTGGATTAATATTAACTAATCCCTCCGTGAAAACATCTTTAGAATAAGATATCTCTTTGGTTGATGCGGCATACAAGTATAGTATGCAATAGTCCTTTCTTTCAGTTCAAATTTAGATAAAAAGGAATTGTCAAGCAATCTTCATCGGCCCATGCGTACGCGTTTTTGACATACCTGCATTCCTAAATATGGAACATGAAAAAACGGGTGTATTCATTTATTTACCGCAAGCTATAGACTGAATAGTGCCTTATAGAGAGGGGGCTATTCATTTTTTAACATCCTTGTTAGATTGACAACTTCACTATATAGGACGTTCGATACGTTTGCTTTGTGAATAAATAAATTGTTAAAGTTTTAGACGTGCTACATATATGTTTGAAATGAGCTTTTTGACAACAATAAAGACGTTGATTAGGACCTAATGATGTATAAATCCTTGTGCTTAACGATCGATGACTTGATTAGGATTGATTCACATGTTTGATAAGTTTTTCTAACCTTCATTATTGTATGACGTTGAAAATCGTAGTGATACAACCTTACTAAGTATATTTCGTTATCATCATTAAATCACAATGGTTAGGACGACATGCAGTATTTAAGTTGGGTGCTATACTTTTTATCATTCATTTTTGTTGGTGATATATATTCTCAAGAGATAGGAAGTCATCAGTGGGAACATCGTATCCTGGTTATAAGTGTCGATGATTTGGACAATGAGTTGTATCAAGCTCAAATGGCCGAATTACAAAATAGCAAGATCGATTTACAAGAAAGAAAGCTGATTGTCTATCAGGTAAATGGTTTGGAGTATAGAAATGGGATTTCGAAAAGTGGAAAATGGACAAAGATTAATAATCGCGAACTATCGTCGATACTTGATCAAGCTAAATTAGGTTTTGGAGTAATTCTTATAGGTTTAGATGGAGGTGTAAAGCTGCGTCAGTCAGCTATTCTGACTAAAGAAGCCCTATTTTCTATAATAGATGGTATGCCAATGAGAAAACGAGAAATAAGGACTAAAGAAGGTGGATGAATATCCTGTTTCTATAAGATCATCTATGGCATGATGAATAAACGGATTAACTTTGCCATGCATATCACATATATCTGATTATCGACCAGGTGTTAGATTCTTTAAGTCAAATGATACAAGTAGCATAATGAAAAACAACATAACATCAGGTATAGGTATTGGGGAGGTTCAGTTTGGTATGCTCTCATCTCAAGTCAGACGAATATTGGGAGTGCCTAATGAAATCGAAATCTTTGCTCACTCAGAAGAAGGTGATGATGGGACTGAAAATTGGCACTATGAAGACTTGGAGTTGTCTATTAGTTTTAGTCAAGAGGATGAATGGAAATTGGATATTATCTCGACTACCTCTGCTAAATTTAGTTTCATGGATGCAATCACCGTGAATCAATCAATTAAAGATGTTAAGAAAAGTCTGCAAAAATTAGGATATAAAGATTTACAGATTGAAGATAGCGCCAGTATCGAAATTCCGAACCATAAAGTGATTAGTGTCGGAGAGATCGGTATAGACTTTTGGTTTGAGAATGATAAGCTGTCAGAAATTCAAATGACTCCACTTTGGGAAGATGACGAAACTATAATTTGGCCTAATATTCTTACAGTAGAGGGTGAATCAAACGGGGATGCGCTAATCAAGCACGACAGCGATGTGTTATTTGATAAGTTAGATGAACATATTAACGAGTGGGTAATTAAGATATTCGATCCTGCAAACGCAGAAGAATTTAGTGATCTAATAAGTGATTTTCCATCAGGGACGACACTCGATCATTTGTCTTTTGAAAGAGAAAGTGTGAATTATTATCTGAATATCCAAGACAAGCCCAAAGGGACGATGGAAGCGAAAGTGAGCATTGTCCATAGTGAAGCAGAGATCATTGGAGCTATGTCATTAGTGTGGGATGAGAACTTGGAGATGGTGAATGACTTTTGGGTTTTGGAAGGGAGCTGAGTTTAATAGGTTTCGTATGTTTTATGGGGTTAAGAGGTTTTATAAGTTGATTTGAATTTCTAATAACGTTTTGCTGTACTACAGCTTAATTAGAATAGCAGATAGGCAGATTTTACACGGCGTTATTCATCTGAAATATAATTTCACTTTATAATTTCATTCAAGCTTTTCCAATAGTCCGCTTCCATAGCAGGAACATCGATTTTTGTATAGATCTCAATCTCCCTTTTTGTATTTTCTGAAGGGGTGTCAAATGTCTCTTTCTCAGCAAGGTGAGGATGTATGAGTGCTTGAAGTATTGCAACGTCCCACATGATCCATTTTAATTTTTTAGGATCATCTTTTAAAAACCATCTTTCATAAGTGTCCCATCTATCACTTAAGTAATCTGCAATACCTCCTTTGCCCTTCAGATGATTTTCCATAACTGACCGATCGAATACTAAATGCTGACTTGTAGTTGCAGTCATGACATCAAAGCGTAGGTCTTTATTGTTGAGTAGAAGATTGACAGCGAAGAAATCATTACCAGAATTGAATTCTATTTTATTATAGACATTCGTCTCTGGTGTATGCCAAAAACCAAGGTAGTGTACATAAATCTTAGGGACGATCGTAGAATCTTGAAGGATAGCAGATGCTATGTTAGTACACGGGCCTAAGATGGCTATATGCAAAGGAGCTATTGCTGAGTGTTTGTGAGCTTGATCTATAATGAATTGTGATGCTTCAGATGGTGCAGGTGTCTCTGCATCTTTTAGCCACTCATTACTTCCTAAAAGCAAAGGGATATCTGGTCTCTCCAGTAGACGAATGATATCTTGATTGATTTTATGACTTTCCAAGGCAGAAGTGTCGCTCGCCAATGGTGATATATGAAACTGTGCAGAGGTAATCCCTTTGATGTCTAACTCTGGAGCAATGATAGCTCTTACTAACGCAAAAAGGTCGTCTACCTCATTAGCAGTATCTGCGTCTATGATGATAGGAAGTGGCTTGCTTTGGCTCTGTGCACATGCTGAGCTGCTGAATAGACAGAGGGCTAAGGAAAGCTGGAATACTAATCTCATTTGAATTTAGAATGAATTGTTAAGATATTTGATAAGA
>CALHUZ010000429.1 GCA_938039305.1 uncultured Saprospiraceae bacterium | reverse complement strand
AACTAAATCAGGAAAAGATTGGAATCAGTCAATTTCGACGAAAGCACCACCTTAAGCCTCACGGCGCATAGCTTTGAGCTGCTGCTCAATGCCGTATTAGATCGCTTTTCATCCAAGTATGAAGGTGCCACGCGATATGGTCTGAGTCAGATATTTGGCTTTGGAAACTACAACGAATCACTCCCCAACCTCAAATCTGAGTTGCAACAAAATGCAGCTACATTCATAAATGGGAAATATCTCTACGATAAGAAGCGGGAACTTCAGTCCGGCAAGCCTTACATAAAACTCACTCGGCCATATAAACATCTGCTATTCGCATATTTAGGATATAACGATGTAATCTCTTTCATAGATGATCGGATTTCAGACCCAGAAGAGAAGCAAAAACAACTCAATCTCCTTTCGATCAACCAAAAAGACGAACCCTTCTATTATGTCTCTTATCACTATGGAGAATATCGCGAAATAGTAAAAGCCCAAGTAATCGTCCGAGACAACTGGAAGACTGTAGAATACAAATACCTTTACCCTCAATCTGATGGTTCATCTAAAGAATTTGTCTACATAGGCAACATCAAAAAGCGGGCTGATGCTCTTCACATTCAGACAAAAACCTTAATGGACGGGAAGATGGTTGAAAGTGGTGAAAACATCTTGTATGTAGGTTATGGAGATCCAGGAAGTAGCAAATTCATACTTGGTGTCTTCTCAGCTTTTGATATCAACAACAGATTAATAGCATGTAAAATAATCCATGAGAAAGCGGATTCAAAAGAAGACATGATTGCTCTATCTAAAGCCAAGAAAATACCAGCATATATAGTACAAGAAATACGCAACCAACGAATAGAAAATGATATAAATATCCCAAACAATAAATTAGAAATATCAAAGAAAAGCCCATACTACCACACATACGAGAAAGTGACAGGCAAATACAAATTCGCGTTCTATGAAAATGATGACGAGATAGGTACTTTGGACATATCTATAGATCCAAATTCCTACAAAATAAAATCCTCTGACCCTGGGATATTAATAAACAAAGATGAAATCGACTTACTTCAGAATGGGTCTGTCTTACATTTCTCATTTCAGATGACAGGGCTTTCCTCTTTTACGCAACTTCAAATATTTGTTAAGACTTATTATCTAAACGATCATGCGAAGAAAATTAAAGGAGTCTACTCGGGCATTGATCTTGAAAACAGACTTAGAAGTGGGAAAGTGATGATTAATTATAAAAGTGAAGGCACCACCACGACAGCCTAACTATGGTATTTCTAAGATTCATTTATCGAAATAACAAACTAATAATACAACTCACTCTTATATCTTAGACTCAATGTTCGAAAAGAAGGAAAACGATAGGATTAAGTGCAGAATCAAATGAACAACAACTCCCCTATTTCCACTTGGCACCTACACATCACTGGTCAAGTCCAAGGCGTAGGATTCAGACCTACTGTATATCGCATAGCGCAAGAATATAGCTTAGTCGGTCATGTGAAAAACACTGCCGACGGCCTCCATGTCATCTTCAATGCAAGCAAAGCTCTGGCAGAAAGTGTCAGAGATGAAATTTGCAAAAACTCACTTCCTTCTTTAGCCATCATCACAGGCACGCAGTTCAAAGAACTCTCTAAGCAAGAGTTTGACAGCTTTAAGATTATTCACGAAAATGATCACTCAACACCTAACCTCATACTCACTCCTGATGTAGCTATATGTGAAGACTGTAGCAAAGAACTAAGCGATGATTCGGATCGAAGAAGTGCTTATGCTTTTAACTCATGCAGTCAGTGTGGGCCTCGGTATTCTATAGTGACGGACCTTCCTTATGATCGCGTCAATACGAAGATGGATCCATTCGACATGTGCCCATCATGTGAAGCAGAGTATAACTTCCCATCAGATCGAAGATATTATGCACAGACTATTTCATGCCCTAACTGTGCGATAGGTTTAAAGTTTTATAGGTCTGGCGCCGAAATGTTATCCGCTGACAATCAAGATATACTTGATAAAGTACCCTTACTTTGGGAGGACGGAAAAATCATAGCCATCAAAGGGATAGGTGGGTTTCTCCTGACTTGTGACGCGAGCAATAAAGATGTCATAAAGCGATTAAGAAAGCTCAAACATCGCCCTAAGAAGCCCCTTGCGGTTATGTATCCAGATCTTGAGTCACTTGAGGTATATGACATTTCGCAAGAAGCAGAACAGATGCTGACCAGTCACATATCTCCGATCGTTCTCATTCCCAAAGTACAAAATTTAAATATTGCAAAAGGTGTCTGCGACGGTCAGGACAGCATAGGTGTCATGCTACCCAATGCACCTATTTTCCAAGTACTACTCAATACATTCAAGCGCAAAATCATTGCGACAAGTGGTAATATATCTAATGCTCCAATAGCCTATACAGATGAAGATGCTTTTGAACAATTATCTGAAATTGCAGATTATATCTTGACCAATGAACGCGACATAGTTGTTCCTCAAGATGATAGCGTTATTAAGTTTTCAGAAGTTCATAAC
>CALHUZ010000428.1 GCA_938039305.1 uncultured Saprospiraceae bacterium | reverse complement strand
GCTTTTGAAAACCTTGGAATTGAAATGATGAAAAATTTGTCTGGGCTTTACATTTGCGAAAAGCAAACGGCAAAAAGCATAGCTAGCGCTATCAACGGTGTAGTATCAAAAAAAAGAGTAAATGCTAAAACCCAAATAAGTAAAGAAACTGCAGCACAATTCGGTCCCGTTGTTTATAAAAACAAGATCAAGAAAATATATCGAAGTGCTATCGATTAAGGATTTTATACGGCAAGAATAAATTATAGGTTATTGTTCGTCCACAATTAATAGCATCTTCTCCATCACCAGTAGGTGTTGTCCCATTAATTGTAAGGTGCAATTTATCAATCCTGGCTCCTTCTTCGCGATACGCTATATCAATAGTATGAACCCCAGGTGTTAATGAAAATTTGACTAATGTATTTCCATTATCATTGTCTGTAACTGGAAGCCATTGCCAAGTTGCGGCTGTATTCCAATCATTCCATTTGTACCAAGTCCCTCCATCAACACTTATCCAAAAAGAGTCCTCTGAGCCATCTAAAGAATATACCCTCCCAAGTAATCTATATAGTCCAGCAGCGCCAACTGTAACTGTAAATCTTACCAAATCAGTACTTGAAGTAGGGGGAACGTTTAAAGATTCTAAACCAGTTGAAATGGTGAGATAATCATTATTAGATGCCATAACATCAAAGCCTCGATCCCAATTTTCTCCTGGAAACCCACATTCAGCTTCTAAATAATATTCTGCACAATCAGGATCCAAATCATCTGGTATCCCATCTCCGTCATCATCCATACCATTGCCACATATCTCAAGGCAACTCGCTAAAGAATCCTGCCATGCTCCAGTGGGCGGTATGTCGTAAACGATACTTACTACAAGTCCATTAACGTCAACAGAAGGAATCCCCGAACCTGCTACACCATCATTATCGGTATCTGAAACATCAGCTTCTTCTGTATCAAAACATCCATCATCATCAGAGTCCCTATCAAATGGATCTTGAATTAAGTTTCCGTCTGAATCACTGTATGTATAATTAAGAACTCCGCTCTCAGCTGCTGTCTCAATTCCATTGAAGATTCCATTTGCTCCCGAACCCGTCTCAGCACCGTCAATTCTACCATCGTCATCTGCATCTAGTTCCGAATGACCTGCTTCATACAAATCAAAAATTCCATCATTGTCAAGATCTAAATCAATCCGATTAGGAATTCCATCACCATCTCTATCACATTCCTTAGATGCATAGAGGCTCATCAGTCTAGTTCCTCCTGAACTTGAAGGAGCGGAACCAGTTCGTCCAAAAGCCATTTGGATAGAAGAAAAGCTTGAATAGAATAAAAAGACTGCATAATCAGGGCTATCATCACCATCGTTTCCATTAGAGTTCCAATTTGTGGGCCCATCTAATGGTGTCATTCTAAAGTAAGTATATGATGCTCCTGGGCCCATACCATTGATAAATCCGCCAACTTCAAGAACAGTCGAAGCGCTAAAGTTAATAGCATCGGGGGCGGTAGTGTTGCTAACCGCTATTACTTCTGTATGGTCGATGCCAGTATTAGAATCAAGGTCTCTTGGAGTAAATAAAAAGTCATTTATAGTTGCTGGAGTACCTGTTGGATTTGAAGGTGTTGCTGACCCACTTTCAACTACACTTAAAGTAAATGTAAAGTGATCATCTTCAGCGGCAGAAGCATTAGCAACCAGCATTCCCTCTACTGAAGCATAAACAGTTGTCCCTGGAGAGATACTTAAAACATTTATGACCAGATCATAAAGTATGTCATCACAATCTCTTAATGCATCAGAATACAAGACATAGTCACCAACTACTAGATCATTGATATCTGAGCCAGGCAAAAGAGACTCTCTAGAGTTGCTGAAGTCAATACTCGCAGGACTTTCATCTACATCTAAGATCCCATCATTGTCATCATCATAATCTTGTTCATCAACAATGCCATCCTTATCCGTATCTTCTCCTGAAGAGCTACAATTAAACGCTGAATTACCAAGTCCTGTAGGTGCAGTAGAACTAGAGCTGACCACGAGCTTGTCTAATGATGTCCCGTCTTCCCTATATGCTATATCTATTCTTGAAATACCAATAGGTAGCACAAAAGAAATAGGAGTGTTCGAGTTATCACTATCCCAGACTTGTCTCCACGCCCACCCGGAAGTTGCATTTAATCCATTCCATCTATACCATACACCATTATTAACTCGTACCCAAAAGGAGTCATCACTAGTGGTAGGAGCTTGAACTCTTCCAAAAATATTATAGCTTCCTGCCGTTGTTATATTGGCGGTATAAGTCAGATAATCCATCGTATCTGCTGGAGCTGATGCTAGAGAGTTCAATCCTGACTTTGGTTCGACATAAAGTTCCTCAGATGCCAATGCATCTGAAAGGGTTGACCAGCTACTTCCAACAAATCCACATTCCGCTTCTAGGAATACTTCAGGAGTTCCACTGAAAAAACAAATCTGCACGTTATCAATATATACGAATTCTCCCCCTCCAGCATATCCTTGTGTAATGGCAATCCGCACTCTGGTTGAGGCATTTGCATAAGGGGTGATGTTTATTTCAGCGCTTTGAGATCCGAAGTCATCTGACACACTCAAAACATTAGTCCAAGTGCTTCCATCATAAACATCCACTTCAAATACATCATCAGATTCAAGACTAGAAGTCTCACGATAATCGAACTTCAAGTATGCCTCAGTGGCCCCTGACAAATCGACACTTCTAGCAATCGATGGCAAAGTTGCATCATCATGGTCCATTCTCAAGTTACCTCCTGACCTGATTTGTATGTCTCCACTACTCGCATTTCCATCATCTCCAGTTTCGACCCAACTGTCGCCAGTCCAATTTATGCTTCCATTACTATTACTATAATTTATAGATGCGAATTGATCTTCATAGCTTTCTGCTCCAAGGCAAACATTGTCAGTGCATGATATAGTTGCTGCCCATCCAGACTCTACCACAGAACCATCAGACGTAAATACAAAATGAAAACAATCAGCAATTGATTTTATCGTGCCCGGTGAAGAGCTACAATAAACTCCACGCAGTGGACTTCCTGACGAAGTACCGTCATATATATAAAAAGCATCCCAAGAACATGAGGATTGGTCCTCTACATTCCATGAAGTAAAATCAAAAACAACTTGTTGGCTTGGTGTAGTAGCACAGATTGTAACTGAATAACTCTCTCCATTCAAATAGTTTCCTCCCGAACCTCCTGAATCATAAAATGTTCCAGAACACGTATTTATTGTCGTTCCATTAACATTGTCTATTTCATATGTTTGGGCAATAGATTGTGTAGAAACCAAGAGAACCGTGAGCAAAAAAGATGTAATTGCTTTTAGCATGTCCATCTATTTGATATAAATAATTATATTAACAATTGTGTAATTATCAAAAGGCACGTCTATGATATCATAAGTCAGAACTCCAGTATTACTGACACTTTTTATCTCTATAACACTCGCATCTGCATATGTTACAAAATAGTCCAGTTCTGTCTCGCCATAAGTCGGAATTGTTGCAGAAGAAGATGGGTTTCTATGTGTAGCTGGAATACTTGTCATCTGATCTACATATTCTTGATGTAGATCTATGGTTTCACCAGTTACTAAAGCCGAAGCATCTATTGTGACAGCAGGAGCGTAAAACCATCTACTATTCTTAAGTGTATTAATTTCTACAATATCTCCATCGGCATCTGTACCTAATCCGTAGGTGGCATTATTATTTTCATAAGTACCTGCACCGTAATTAGAAAATTTCACACTACCTCCAGCGACATCAAGACGAGCTGCTGGATCAACTGTGCCTATTCCAACATCTCCGCTATATTCAATGGTCATTTTAGAATCAGCTATTTCTGCATTGGCTGCTGAAGAGTTATCGACACCATCATCACTTAATGCAAAATGAAGTTTAGCTCTACTCCAACTTGAAAGTCCTTCTGCTATAATTGCAGTCTTTTGTGCTCCTACTGCACCTGAAAAAGGAGTACCTAAAAATAACGTGGCATCTGTTGCCTCACTCGTTGTAGATATTGAGGCAATCGCATCCGTTTGCAACAACTGAAATTTATAATTTGGGTTGGCTGTACCAATTCCTACTCGATCATCATTACCACTTACGACCAAAGAATTTCCATCAAAATTTAAATCAAAATTATTTTGAGTTACGGCTCGGTTTCCAGTTAAGGTGCCGTTTATATTATAAATATTATCTGATGTTCCTGTGATAGAAGAAAGATCAACAGATTGAAGACCGTTAATATCTCCTTCAATTCCGATGTTTAATACATTGCCATCAAGGCCAATTGAATCAAGAATCTGATCATCTGTTCCTACAGTAGAAGAGTTAACCCAATCTGTGCCTGTTGCGGTAGAAGTTAATACTTGACCTGACGTTCCCGCTTCTCCATCTTTATCTTCAAAGGCCCCATCTAAGCGCATATTTCCTGCTACTTGTAGAAGCTCATCTGGTGTTCTTGTTCCAATTCCTACATTACCATCGTTTTTTAGAACTAGTTGATCGGTATTCACAGATGACGGAGCAGAGGTCGTTTCAAACGTTAGGTCAGCACCATTTGCATGGTTTGTCCCAAGTGTATTAGTTCTCATTGTTGCTAATACTTCAGGAGTACTTGAGCCAGTATTGTGAGCAAACTCTATAGTGGTTTCATTGTTAGAAGCAGTTCCTTTATCATATAGTCTAAGAGCTGTATTTGCTCTTACTCCTCCACCTCCTTCTAAAATAGCCCAAGGCCC